>JAXDOA010000699.1:0-2661 GCA_034669125.1 Hyphomicrobiales bacterium | reverse complement strand
TGCCCGGTGGCGGGCGTTTGCCGCCGAGTCGCTCGCTGGCCCAGGAACTCGGGGTCGCCCGGCAGACCGTGGTGCTGGCCTACGAACGACTGGCCGCCGAGGGCTATGTCCGCGGCCGCACCGGCAGCGGCACCTACGTCGCGTCCGACCTCCCGGACCAGGCCCCTGCCCTCGCCGCCACTCCACGGGTCGCCGCCGCCACATTGTCGGCCCGAGGCGCTCGCCTCGCCGAGATCCCCGCCGTCGCCAGCGCGCGCGACGCGGCACTCGGCCTGCTGCTGGCCGGCGGTTTGCCCGCCCCCGACCTGTTCCCGGTCAAAGCCTGGGCCCGCTGCACGTCCCGGGTGATGAAACCCCTCGCCGGTGAGTTGTCCAGCTATCCGCCGCCGCAGGGCCTGCTGGTGCTGCGCGAGCAGATCGCCGCGCATCTGGCGGCCACCCGCGGCCTGGTCGCCGATCCCGGCTGCATCATCGTCACCAGCGGCACGCAGCAGGCTTTGCGCACCGCGGCCGACCTGTTGCTGGACCCCGGCGATCCGGCCTGGGTCGAGGATCCTGGCTACATCGCCGGCCGTGGCGCCCTGCTCGCCGCCGGCGCCGCGATCGTCCCCATCCCGAGCGACGCCGAGGGGATCGATGTGGCAGCGGGCGTGCGGATCGCGCCGGACGCGCGACTGGCATTGGTCGCACCGTCGCACGCGACTCCACTGGGTGGCGCCCTTCCAATTGGCCGCCGGCTGGCGCTGCTGGACTGGGCTCGGCGCGCCAATGCCTGGGTGCTGGAGGACGACTGCGACTCCGAATTCCGCTGGGAGGGCAAGCCGCTGCCGCCGCTGGCGACCTTGGACCAGGCGGGACAGGTGATCTACTGCGGCACCTTCAGCAAGACCCTGGCCCCGGCGCTGCGGATCGGCTTCGCCATTGTCCCCGCCCCGCTGGTGGCCGCCTTCGTGCGGCTGCGCACCCTGACCGACCGTGGCACCGACGCCTTCACCCAGGCGACCCTGGCCGAGTTCATGCGCCAGGGCCTGCTGTCCCCCCACATCCGCAAGATGCGCACCGAATACGCCCGCCGCCGCGACGCGTTGCTGGAGGCGATGGCGCGCACCGTCCACCACGCCAAGCCGCTCGCCGCCCCGGGCGGGCTGCACATGGTGGCCCAACTGCCCGACGACATGCATGAGGACGCAGCGGTCCGGGCCTGCCGGGCGCGGGATCTCGCGGTATCGCCGCTGCGCGCCTACTACCCGGGAACGCCGCGCATGACCGGGCTGGTGATTGGTTTCGCCGCCACGCCAACGGCGATGGCGAACGAGGTGGCCCGCCGGCTGGAAGCCGCGCTGGCGAGCGTGGCCACGAAAACAGCGGGACCAGCCGCTTGACGTAGCGCGCGTTTCAGTCACCGTTCCCCGCAACGACCCGGGCCATAACCGGGAGGGGAGGCAATCATGATGTTCAACCGCCTGGATCAGGCCAAGTCACTGACCAGCAACCAGATCAAGATCATCGCCGCCGCGATCATCGGCGATATGCTGGAATTCTTCGACTATTACCTGATCGGCTTCGTCCTGGCCTTCATCATCAAGCCGTGGAACCTGACCTTCGGGCAGTCGGCGATCATCCTGCTGTCGTCCGGCGTCGGCGCGATCCTGGGGTCGGTCATCTGGGGACGCCTCGCCGACGTCATCGGGCGGCGCAAAGTCTTCATGGCGACCATCATCAACTTCTCCATCGCCAGCGGCATCCTGGCGTTCACACCGGACAACGGCTGGGTCTTCCTGTCGGTGTTTCGTTTCTTCGTCGGCTTCGGCGTGGGAGGCCTCTACTGCGTCGATCTCCCGCTGGTGCAGGAGTTCGTGCCCGCCCGCATGCGCGGCTTCATCGGTGGCCTCGTCACCGTGTTCATTCCGCTTGGCGTGATGATCGCGTCGTCGTTCGCCGCGTTCACCACCGATTCCATCGGCTGGCGCGGCCTGTTCCTGGTCGGCGTGGTGCCCGCCGCCTTCACCCTGCTGGTGCGTGCCTGGGTGCCTGAATCGCCGCACTGGCTGATCGGCCAGGGACGAGCGGAAGACGCCAGGAAATCGCTGGCGTGGGCGCTTAAGGTGGCGCCCTCCGACCTGCCCTTGCCGGAAAACGCCCCGAAGCAGGAGGTCGCACCCTGGAGCGACCTCCTGCTCTATCCCAAAAGCCTGGCTGTCTCCTTCATGGCGAGCCTCGGCGCACAGACCGCGTCGTACGGCATCGGCCTGTGGGCGCCGACCCTGTTCGTGCTGCAACTGGGCGTCACCCCGGCCTATGCCGCGTATCTGTTCCTGTGGGTGAAACTATCGGGCATCGCCGGCCGCATCACCTTCGCCTGGCTGTCGGATGCCATAGGCCGCCGCAACGCCGGCATGCTGGCGGGCTTCGGCGGTGCGGCGACGATCGCCGCCGCGGGACTGCTGCATGACCAGTTCATGGGCGGGATCTCGTTGTTCTGGCTGTCCATCGTCGTCGCCGACTTCTTCTACGACGGCGGCTTCGCGATCATCGGCCCCTACCTCGCCGAGGTCTGGCCCACCCGCCTGCGCACCACCGGCATGGGCGCCTCCTACGGTTTCGGCGGCATTGGCAAGATCATCGGCCCACTCGGTCTCGCAATGATCGTCGGCTCCTCCG
>JAXDOA010000698.1:0-3169 GCA_034669125.1 Hyphomicrobiales bacterium | reverse complement strand
GGGGTCTTCGTCGCGACGACCCACCGCGTGCGCAAGGTCACCGAGGAGCGCTACTCGTTCCCGCTGTTCTACAACGTCGACTTCGACACGCTCGTGGCGCCGTTGCCGAAGTTCGTGCGGCCCGGCGAGCCGGCGTTGCCGGCGCTGCGGGCCGGTGAGCATCTCTTTGCGCAGACCGCGCAGAGCTTCTCGTACCTGCGTGAACGGCTCGCCGACGGTGCACTGGCGTTGCCGGACGGGTCGCTGGCACTGTCGTCCTTCGGTCGCCAGGAGACCGCCGGCTCGTAGCCGCTCCGGAAGCGGGTCGTTGCTCGCTCGGCTGCAAAGTCGTTGTGGGATTGCGTTTTCGGGGCGTCCGGTTTTGTCGGTGGTCTGGTTTAGGTTTCTTGTATGGACGCGACGACGACGCTGGACCCGTACGGGGCGATCGACGTGCTCCATGACGTGTTCCGGTGCTTACCGCGGGACTGCGGTGACGCGCAGCTCGCGGATGAGTTGCGGTTGCTGCAAGTGATGCGTAACTGGATCGACGGGCGGGCCGCGGTCGCGCTCGCGGTGTTCGACGCGCGCGGCGGCGCGGGGGCCGAACACGCGCGGAGCACCAGCACGTGGCTGCAGCACCATCTGCACGTCTCCCCGAGCACCGCCGCGGGGCGGGTCGCGGTCGCCCGCCGGGTCCGCGACAGCCCGGTGCTGGCCGGGGCGGTGCAGTCCGGGTCGGTCAGTTACGACCACGCGATCACGATCACCCGGGCGCTCGACAAACTGCCCGCGGCGGCGCGGGACGCGGCCGAAGAGATCCTGCTGGCGACCGCGGTCACCGTCGACCCGGCGCGCCTCAAAGGCGTCGCGGACACGATCCGCGAAACCCTCGCCCCCGACACGCTGGTCACCGACACCGACACCGCCGAAGCCAGCCGGTTCCTGAACATCTCCACCACGATGGACGGGCGGGTCGTCCTCGACGGGATGCTCGGCCCGGAAGCGGGCGCGTTTACCCTCGCCGCGATCCGGGCCTGGGCGACCCCGACCGGGCCGGAGGACACCCGCACCGCCGGGCAGCGGCGCGCGGACGGGTTCACCGCCGCGGTCCGCGCCGGCCTGGACGCCGGCACCCTGCCGGTCACCGGCGGGCAACGCCCGCACCTGACGTTGACCGTGGACTTCGGCCGGTTCCTGGACCACAAAATCCCGACCGGCTGGACCCAGACCGGCACGGTCCTGGCCGGGGAAACGGTCCGGCGGATCCTGTGCGATGCGCAGATCACCCGCGTGATCACCCTCGGCCCCAGTGAAGTCCTGGACGTCGGCACCGCGACCCGCACCTGGCCCCCCGCGATCCGCCGCGCCCTCACCATCCGCGACGGTGGGTGCGTCGCGCTCGGCTGCGACCGCCCGCCCGCATGGACGGACGCGCATCACGTGGTGCACTGGGCCGACGGCGGCCCGACCAGCGTCGCGAACGGTGCGCTCCTGTGCCGCTACCACCACGACCAGGTCCACCACGGCGGCTGGGCGCTCGTTCCGTACGGCACCGGGTGGATCGCCCTGCCGCCCCACCTCGCCGCGGTCAACCACCAAGCCGCCGCTAACGGCGCCACCCTGCCGCACCTCCCCAACCCGTCACTCCTCCCACCACCGCAGCCACCGCAGCCACCGCAGCCACCGCAGCCACCGCCCCCACCGCCCCCACCGCCACCGGCGCCAAGTCCGCCGCCACCGCGCGTCACCGGCGACCGTCGTGAGGATTGCGACGCCCAGGACGCGGATCCGCCGGTGCCCTGACGAGGTGGACGTCGTTGCGCCATGCGGATGCATCACGCGGATGCATCAGGCGGTTGTGTCAGGCGGTGAGGAAGGCGAGTTGCGTGCGCCACTTCGTCATGTCCGGCTGCTCGTCGGGCGAGTCGAGGTAGAACTCGTACCGGGCGTCCCAATGCTCGCCGTCGGCCTCCCGATGCATCGGCCACGTCACGTCGTGCGCGTCCGCCCAGGCGAGCAGCTGTCCGGTCGCCGCTTCGAGCTCGTCAGGGTGGCCGGTGTGGACGGCGGTGACGTAACGACCGGCCGGGACTGTGCCCGCCTCGATTTCGCCCTCGCCCGCCACCGGTTCGGCGATCGGCACGCCGGCCGCGACCACCATGTCACCGGGCATGTTGAGCACGACGTAGCGGAAGAACGGCGGCCCCGCCTGGGTGATGCCCTGCTTGGCGATCCAGCCGAACACGTCACCCAGCAGTGGCGGAATGGTCGAGCCGAGCTCGTCCATCGACACCCGCCGGCTGATGGCCACGTACGGCTGCTCCTGTCGCTCTTGGATTGTCGGTTCTGTCATCTGCATGAGAGGTCCTTCCGGGACGCGGTCAACGGGTGATGGGGAGCTGCAGTTCGGTAATGCCGGCGTCGGCATTCGCCGGGTCGTAGTCGTGATAGAGCTCGCGGCTGCCACCGGCGAGGAGATAGCCGGCAGCCTCGATCCACCGCAGGAAAGCGGAGTACACAGGGCCGACCTTCTCGATGGCGCCCTGGTGGATCAACGACGCGACCTCGATCTGTGGCCACTCGACGATGCGCACGTCGGCGCTGTCAGGCCCCGTTTGACGGCCGACGTCGAAGCCGCCGTGCACGTCCACGTGGTCGTCCGCCTCGATGCGCGGGATGTGGATCACGAGCATCCCCGCGGTGAGACCGATCACGCTGAGGTGGTCGAGCACGAGCGGAATCAACCTCCTCATCACCGGCATCACGTTGGGCGGCCCGAGGTCGGGTGCCGAACCGACGGCTTGCGCGACGCGCAGCGGTTCGGTCGTCTTGATGACAACGCGCTGACCCAGTTGCACGTCGGGTTCCTCGAGCGCGTGGAGGTGAGCCTCGGCTCGTCCGAGCCGCGCCTTCTCCTCGTCGAGCCGATGCTCTATCTCGGCGCGCCGCAGCTTGAGCATGCCGCGCAGCTCTTCGACGGGCGGTTCGACGCGCATCAGCTCGCCGATCTGCTCCAGCGTGAAACCGAGGTCGCGCAACGCCAGCAGCTTGTGCAGGCGCGCGAGTTGCGCGGTGCCGTACGACCGATAGCCGGTCGCCGCATCCACCTTCTCCGGACGCAGGATCCCGAGCTGGTCGTAGTGACGCAGCATGCGCGGCGACACCTGACCGAGCTGCGCGAAGTCCC
>JAXDOA010000697.1:0-2954 GCA_034669125.1 Hyphomicrobiales bacterium | reverse complement strand
CGATGTGCTCGGCTTCCGGCTGAGCGACTACATCCTCAAGCCCTTCAAGGCGTTTTTCTTCCACGTCAACCCGCGCCATCACAGCCTCGCCTTCCTCGAAACCGGCAAGAACGGCATCCATCACATGATGGTCGAACTGTTCAGCCTCGACGATGTCGGGCAGGCCTACGATATCGCGTTGAAGGATCCCGACAGCATCGGCTCGACGTTCGGGCGCCACACCAACGACTATGTGACATCGTTCTACTCATGGTCCCCATCCGGCTTCATGGTGGAATACGGCTGGGGCGGCCGCCTCGTCGAGCCGGACAACTGGAAGCCTGAGGAATACACCACAGGCCCGAGCCTGTGGGGCCATGACCGCGCCTGGCTGCCGGACGACAAGCGCGCCCAGGCGCGTGCGATGCGCACGAAACTCGCCGAAGACGGCGTGCGGGCTCCCGTGCAGGTGCTGGAGGGCAACCACCGGCTGATGCCGGGCACCTGCCCGTGGTGGGATGCCACGGTGGCGGAGCCCAAGGCGGGGTGATCCCGGCACTCGGCCTTCCGGACGCCGTTCGATGTTGCGCGGCGCGCCCCGCTGCGCTAATCCGCCTTGCCGCAAGCGCCGGACGTTCGCGTTCCGGGTTCTTGTGCCCCTGGTGGGGGATGGTGAAATGGTATCACAGCAGACTCTGACTCTGTTTTTCTAGGTTCGAATCCTAGTCCCCCAGCCAACCAGTCCGGTCTCTCACTTACTTTCCCGCGACACCCAGGAATTAGCGCCGTTCCGCCCTATTTTCGCGGGTCCGGATCCCGTCTCCGCTAACGATTGTGGGCGATTCAACGGCTTCAGGGGCGCCGTCTCCACGGGCCAATTTTGACTAACGGTTTTGCCGGATCAGGCGATTCCAGAATGGCGAATTGGCGGCGTACTCGGCCCCCGGAAACACAGCTCGGGAAGCAGTGTCGCACCGCTTTCATAGCTCCCCATAGGCACCGTCAACCGCTCGAAAACCATACAATTTTTTCCAGTGGCCCCTCGGTTTCGGAATTGGGTGCGTGCGAGCGCCAATCGCCTGCCCCGCCTCCGCAACCGAGTGCGAAGACGGCGACAATCAGCGAAATGCCGAGCGTGGGAGTGATGTCGATTTCAGGGAACGTGCAGCTTCCAATGCGGAGCGTGCGTGGACAGTCCACATGTGTGCCTCCTCCGTTGCGGAGGCGATGGAGCGACGCGACCTTTCGGTGAACCGCTTCGCGGTTGATCCTTTGTGCGCTCCACCAATTCCGAAACCGAAGGGCTGCTACGAGAAATTGTATCACGCGCTTGCGTGACGAGGCCGCCAACTAGGGCGGCCTCTCCTTATGCTTAGGGGCCGCTACTTGTCTCTCTTCCCCTTACGGACGTTGTCGTGCCCGGCCCGGTAGCCCTTGTTGGCAGCGTCGCTCCGAAAGGACTCAAACCCGCGATTCCGCGGCTTTCCTTCTTTTGCAGCTCGTTGCCCTTCGCGGTGCGCGCGTTGAGCGGTATCACCCTTTGCCATGGCGCTGGCTCCATCGTTGGAAACTTCCACCCGTGATGATTGTCCATCTCGATTGTGGCCGTAAGTTGAAAAGGGCCACTCTTGTTCTCAAAAGGGACCACCGCCTACCAGTACCGCGCCCTCCTCGTGGGGCGCATCCATTGCGTTCCTTAGGAGTTCTTCGTCAGACGTGCGGACCTCCCTGTAGGCAGGGAAATGGTCGGGCTATACAACACGCTGTCGGGCCCCCCCCTTCGGGACAAATTGGGCGTCTGGCGGGCACCTCGTTGGCGGCAACGGTCACGCCTGAGTGGATGGCGATTCGTCACGACCGGGAGATGCGGTAGCGACTTGAGAAACTAGGTAAAAAAGCGCTGCGCCAACCAACCGAGAAGGAGTTGAAGGGCCGTGCTGCATGAGGCGCCCACTATCGCCGTGGCAAGTGTGAGTCCGCCGGCCACCACGGCGAACTTGAGACCGCCCTTCAGGAGAGCCAGCGTTCCGATCACTAAGACGCAGAACGTCCGAAAAGGCGTGTTAGCTGTTTCAAACATGCGCGAGATGAGTTGGTACTTCGCCATGGTGGCGATGGTATCGTCATTTTCCCGGACAAAATTGATGATTTTGAAGAACATTATCATGGCGACGAGAACGGCGAGATAGCACGCGGCGTCATTCATCGAAGTCACCATCGGCCCAGGATGAGCGCGGTGAATTTCTCTATGATACGCAAGATAGCCGCGCCGAGAGACAGGAAACCTAGCAAGACAGATTGAAAAGCATGAGTCCGATAAGATCGAGATGGCTGGTGTTCGTCGTATACTGAGGTCTCAAGCTTGAAAAGGAGCTTCGCGGCGATCTTTCGCTCGGCCCGTAACAAACCCCAATATGCAAATTCTAGAAACCAAAGGATCAGGCACGCTGTGATGGTCCACCGAGTTACATCATCGGTTCGGTGAAGCGATTGGGAGCCTAGGATAAATCCGCCGATGACCGCACCGAGAAGAAGGTTCAGGCGCAGGTTTACGACCCTGGACCGTTCAAGTCGCTTGTCGGCCTCATCTTTGGTTTTGAGGGACAGAAGATAATGCATCAGTGGATCGGCGCTGTGCGAGGCTTCCTCGGCGGCTGGCATGTCCGTGTCTTCCTGATCAACCAGAAGCAATTAGTTTACAGAAGCACACTTCGTCAACGGAATTCCCGCATATATTGTAGTCCGCGCGGTACGGCCCTCGGTCAATTTGTGAACGTCGGCTGCGAAAACGTTGTCGTGCTTTGAGCAGGTGGAGTAGCAGAGGACCTTTTCATCAAACTTCAGGACAGGAACGCGGCGGTGCTCGCGAGCTAGGGACAGGTGAACGAGTACGGCTCTCATGCCGAGGGGTACAGAAAACCCCCGTTTGGGCAAGTTCGTATTCGACATTCACGTTGACAAAGGGAGGTGGCACG
>JAXDOA010000696.1:0-3615 GCA_034669125.1 Hyphomicrobiales bacterium | reverse complement strand
TCGGCGGGCTGGGGCCTGATCAGGACCGACTTCCTCACGCCCTGCTACGACATCACCTTCAGCCAGAGCGCCGAGGGCTATAAACGCCGCCGGAAGGCGGATCGTTATCAGGATTTCCGGATGTTGCCGCCTCGCTCAGACGAGGACATCGTCTTCTTTGGCGGCAAAGACTATGTGAGGCTGTTCTGCGCGCTGACGGAGACCCATGCAAGAGCGAAGACCGTTTTCTACAATTCCGCGACGGCGCCGCGGCTCGTGGACTGTCGCGTCCGGAAGTCCGAGACCGCCTCCAGGACGAACCGGCACTATGAGTGCGTCAAGGCGTTCCTCGATGGCCGGCTTTGTCCCGGCTTGAAACGATAGAGACACAGGATTACGCTGTTCATCGCAATGAACAGTGCAAAGACCGCGACGGGTCGATATTTTAGAAGAAGCCGGTCTTACAAAACGGATCAAGAAGGATTTCCGAGACATGCGAATAATCACCTTCAGCGATCTGCATCTTGAATTCGGCTCGGGCTGGATATTGCCGGCGGAGGTCCATGGCGACGTCATGATCCTGGGCGGAGACAATGTCACGCTCAGGGATTATAAGCCGCTCGATCAGCTCTTGCGGCAATGGAAGAAGCCCGTCCTCTATGTGACGGGAAACCACGAATACTATACGCGCAGGCCGATGAACGGGGACGAAGAGAACTTCAGGGCGTGGCTGGCGGAGAGTCATCCGCATGTGACCCTGCTGCTTGATGAAGCGGTCAGCATGGGCGGGGTGAATTTCTTCGGCGGCACGATGTGGACGGATTTCCATGGCGGGGATCGCCGCGCCATGGAAACCGCCGGTTCTCAAATGAACGATTTCCAGCTGATAAACAATCCTGACGGAACGCCTTTCAGGCCCGCCGACGCCGTGGCGCTGCACGAAAACTTCGTGGCCAAACTGATCAACTGGTTCGACGAGGACCTGAGCGGTCCCCGCGTGGTTATCAGCCACAACGCGCCCGTCATCAATCCCCGCAGCAAATTCAGGGGCAGCCCGCTGATGCCGGCCTTCAATTCCCTGGATATGATCGAGGTCATTGAAAACCGCAAGCCGGCCTTATGGATATACGGGCACACGCATGAATGCGACGACCAGACCGTGGGCACCACCCGGATCATTTCCAACCAGCTTGGATATCCCGACGGGCGCGGCGGCTTCGAATGTAAAGAATTTGATTCATCGGGGATTGCGATCGAACTGGAAGGCCGCGCCTGACTGCCGGAAGACGCTGTAAGATCGGCAAAATTCTAACTTTCGCGTACCTGAGGTACGAGAAAGTTAGAATGTCCTGAACCTACGCCGAGCCCTGCGCCGCCGCTTGGGATGAGCCCGGGCGGCACCAGCACAAACCCCCGACAGAATGCACGTGACTGCATATGCACTGTATGGCATAATTGAAAGATGGGGTGGGTCGTTGAAATCTACGACGAGTTTGAGCCTGAATTAGTTGATCTGCACGAGGAGGTACGGACGGAAATCCTCGCTCTGGCGCGCCTTTTGCAGCAGTTCGGGCCACGATTGGGGCGACCCCGCGTTGATACTCTGAACGGCTCGCGCCACGCGAATATGAAGGAGCTGCGGTTCGACGCAGCGGATGGTGTGTGGCGCGCAGCGTTCGCTTTCGATCCAAAGCGCAGGGCTATCCTGCTCGTGGCGGGGGACAAGTCGGGCGGAAGCGAAAAACGATTTTACAAGCAACTCATCGCCAAAGCTGACGAACGGTTTGACGCGCATATTGCGCGTCTGAAAACGAAGGAAAGGAAATAAAGAATGTCCCGGAACGTGAACGACATCATCAACGAACTGAGCCCCGGCCGCCGCAAAAAGGTGGAGGCCCGTGCAGCCCAGCTCATTGCTGAGGAAATGACGCTTCAGCAACTTCGCCACGCGCGCCACCTCACGCAGCAGAAGATTGCCAAGTCACTGAACATCGGCCAGGAAGGCGTTTCGAAACTCGAAAAGCGCAGCGACCTCCTGATCTCGACGCTGCGGGAATATGTAGAAGCAATGGGCGGCAATTTGTCGCTAATCGCCGAATTTCCCGACCGCGAACCTGTCTTGCTTTCCGGCATCATTGAGCACGATCCAAAGCCGAGAGGGCGAAAGCAACCCACCCACGTATAGAACGGCGTTTCCCACAGCAACGCCAAGGTTCGCTCAGGCATCTCATTTACTTCCATGGGCGGACCAGCCACCCCGCTCTGGCTGTTGAACGGTCAAACATTCGGGAAAGCGTGGCAGATGCAAGGGTAACGGATTCATTGTTCCTGAATGGTTCCTCTGTTCGTAGCTGTTCACAAGCCTTCGGTCTTTCCTTCCAGGGCGCTACCAGTTCTTTCGGTGCTTGCTGCCTCTACGTGAGTTGGACGCCTGTCCGTCAATCTCGACCCGACAGTGGCGGCAAATCCTCGCGCGGTCGTCATCAGCGGGTCTGTTGGCTCCAGCTTTTCATGTGAATAGCCGGAACGCAGAAACGCAATCTCGAACAGCATTCGGATCAATTCGTTTTCGGTCGCATTCTTCGCGATCCTACGCAGTTCATGCGTCGCGGCGTCCGGTTCGAATGTCGTGGCGCTCCATCATGGCTTCCCAATCCTCGTAATCGAGGCGCTCTATGCCGGCGAGCACCAGCATTTGATAACGTGATCGGACATGAGCGGTTTGTCCTTCCTTTGGAGAGGTTACTCCATCCAGCCGTTTGTCTTTTGTTCAACGTTTCCGGAACCTCACTCCCACCGCGATAGGGCCACCTCCGTTCCAAAAGTGAAATATGCCGTACAGCCATTCAGAAAAGTCAGGCCTCCAGTTCGGCGAAGGTGCTGCGTCTCTCCGGAAGGGCGTTGTTCCACAATATTGACGACGGTCCTCGCCCGATTGTGACCTGCCGCCGCGAAGTGTCCGGTTTTGGGAAGCCCCGGCAGAGTGGTACCTCGCGCCTTCCGAACGTCTTCCGCTATGAGTTCATCAGTTCCCGATTCGAGAATCGGGCCGATTAGGTCGGCGTCAACTGACCACCGTTTGAAGTCAGGTCCGTCCCGTACGCTCGATCATCAGTTGTGGAAGATCGGCCGCAGCTATTGCGGTGGGTCGGGTCGGCCGGATTCCGCACTCCTGTTCACCGACTCCGCAAATGGCTGCAGGTCGCCGGTACAGCTCGTACCAGACGCGTTCCCACAGGCGCCGGAAACTCCGGCCTCAGAGTCGCTGCGACCAGGTCCTTCCGGTTATTCGCGCGTGTTTCGGTGTTTCCCGTTCCCGGTTCATTGGGTGTTACCGCCTCCTGTTGCACCGGGTGAAATCCGATTCTCCCGATTTGCCGTCTCTTGGTTTTCATCCCTTGTCTGTTGGGCTTGGCTTCGGGTCAAAACTCTGCGCCCGGCGGGCGGCGGGACTCTGCTTTGTCGGTTCCCCCTGAAGGTCTCCCCCAACAAAGCGTCCCTGGCCCTGGGGAGCAGGACCCTCGCTCCGGGTCGGCCCAACAGAAAAGGGCACGAAAAGGAGACGACGAAAATGTTCTGCAAGAATCGCATCACCCTCATCGGGCACCTCGGAAAAGACGCTGAGACCCGCTTCAC
>JAXDOA010000695.1:0-3922 GCA_034669125.1 Hyphomicrobiales bacterium | reverse complement strand
TCAAGACAACAGTGTGATTGTTAGTATTCCCGCCAAAGATACTTAATAACTTTGCGAATATGAAGCACAAAATGTATGATGCCGGCCAGAACTTACCGGGCCTTAGCCGGTGGTCTAATTGGGGATCGCAAAAGCCATAAGGCTCGCGTCCGGTCCGTTGCCCGCGGCGATCACCACGAACTGCTTTCCACCTGACGTTCGATAGGTGGAGGGGCTGCTGGTCGTGCGCATCTGCAATGGATAGGTCCAAAGGTCAGTTCCGGTTTTCTTGTCAATCGCGTGCATCGCCATATCGCCTCCGCCGATGAAGATCAGGCCGCTCTTAGTAACAAGTGGACCTTGTACGCCCGAAACGCCCAGTTTCTCAGGCAGTTTCACTCCTTTGAGTGCGGGATGATTCCGGACCCCGGGAGTATCACCAAACGGAACCTGCCAAACGATTGTTCCTTGGTTCAGATCGATGGCGTTCAGCATTCCATACGGGGGCTTTACGATTGGCAGACCATTGTGAAACTGGCTCCTGGTACCGAAGTCCTGTGTATAGTCAGAGTCAATATCGGCTGAGTGAGGATTGTTCGAGTCCTTCGGCTTTGTCACGCGCAGTACCCAGGGCTGTTTGCTTGTCTTGACATAGAGAATGCCGGTTTCAGAATCGAACGCGCCGCCGCCCCAGTTCGCTCCGCCCAGGATACCGGGAAGAATGAGAGTGCCCTCCAGGCTGGGAGGCGTGTAGAGAGGACCGAGACGATACTTCTTCATCTCCGACACGGCTTCGGCTTTCAGTTCGGGTGTAAGGTCGAATGCATCGTCCAGCGAAATTCCCTGCGGGGTGATAGGAGGCGGGCGGACAGGCGCGGGCTGCGTGGGTGACGCTTCCTCGCCCGGGACGTCGCTCGGCGGTACGGGACGCTCCTCAATCGGCCAGATGGGTACGCCGCTCACCCTGTCGAACATGAAGATGTAGCCCATTTTGGTGATCTGGACGGCGGCGTCGACTTTGCGACCAGCCACCGTAAGAGTCACCAGGTTGGGAGGCGCCGGGAGATCATAATCCCACAACCCATGATGGACGGTCTGAAAGTGCCACTTCCGATTGCCGGTATTTGCGTCCAGGCAGACCAGTGATTCGGCAAAGAGATTCTGGCCCGGTCTCTGGCCGCCGTACAAATCATTGCTTGGCGTTCCCAGTGGCAGATACACCAAACCTCGTTGCTCATCGAGAGTGATGGGAGCCCACGCATTGGCATGGCCCGTATATGACGACGAATTCTTTTTCCACGTATCATTGCCAAACTCCCCTTTTTCGGGAACCGTGTGGAAGATCCACACACGCTTGCCGGTCCGTGTATCGTAAGCGCGTACGTCGCCGGGCGGGTCGTGCTTGTAAATTACCCGGTCGTCCACGCTGTTGCTGAGAATCACCAGATTCTTGTAAACGACGGGAGGTGACGTATTCGTGTAATGTTTCTTGTTGATCTCCCATGTCATCCCCTGCGATAGGTCGACGATTCCGTTATCGCCGAACTGTGGCACGGGTTTCCCGGTCGCCGCATCCAGGCAAATCAATCTGTAGTGGCTGACCATGAAAAGCCGCAGCTTGCCATGGTCGCGCCAGGCCGCGACGCCGCGGTGTACATAGCCGACTCCATTCAGCGCCTGACCTTCTTCCTCGTATGCTTTGGGATCATAAGCCCAGAGTTGCCGCCCGGTTTCGGCATCCAGCGCTGCTACACGGTTGTAAGATGTCGACAAATACAGTACGCCTTCGATCATGAGCGGCGTGCCTTCGAAGTTACCGGGGCGAATCCCTTTCTCCGCAATCGGCTTTTCACCGGGTTTCCATTCCCAGGCCAGCTTCAGGCTTTTCACATTGTCGCGATTGATGTCGGTCAGCGTGGAGTACCGGTTACCACCGGGATCTCCACCATACCAGGACCATTCCTGCAGTTTTGATTGCGATGATGCCCCGAAGAGAACAAGGGAAGTCCCAAAGAGAATAAGAGAAGTAACGACAAGTGCGAGGGTAATTTTTCGGGTCATTGATAACCGGTCTTGCTTTCGAATTCGCTCAGAAGTTCCTGCCTGCCGGGCCAAACGATTCAACGCTCAGTTTCATACGGTGTGCGCGATGTGTTCGGAACTGCGGAGGGTCAAACCCACAAACGTGATCGTCGCATTGGTACATCCGCCAGTGGGCAGGGTCGGAGCTCCCACGATAAAGAGATTCCGGTGGTCATGCGTGCGGCCATAACTGTCGCAAACGCTCTGTGATGGGTCGTTTCCCATGCGGCAGCCTCCCGCCGGATGATCCTGGTAATCGCTCCTTGTGACCGAGAGAATTTTGGAGCCGTTCGCCTTTGCCATCCGGTCATAAATGGCCTGGACGTGCGCTTGCGTAGCGGCGTCGCGGGTCGCAGCGGCTTCGTCCATACGATGGACGATTTTAGGCATCGGGTCGCCCAAATGGTTTCGGTTTGCCGGATCGAGGGTGAGGGTGCTCTCTCGCGATGGGTGGGTGTCATAGTACATCCGCACGCGCGCGACGCCATGTGTTGTCCGCGAGCGCCAATCGTTTACCAGATCATCGCCAAACAGGAACTCGCCCTTTTCTGATTTCAATCGCGGTCGCCGTCCCGCGCTGCTTTCGAAGATCTGTATGTCGTGCCGCACGAATGGCTTTCCTGGAGCACAGCGAAAATACTCACGCGAAATGATCGGGTACGGCTCATTCATACCCGGATAAAGCTTCTTGTTGACTTCCATCTGCGCAGTGATGAAGTAGTGGCCAGTCATGTAACGGCCCACCAGGCCGGAACTGTTGGCCAGGCCGTTCGGAAACCGGGAACTCTGTGAGTTCAACAAAAGATGCGGGGCCCATGCGTATCCGGACGCGACTATGAATAGCCCGGCGCGATACTCAACCGGCTCGTCAGGGCGCTCGGAGTGCGTACCTGTCGCTGCCATTATGGTGTTGTTCGAATCGTGAGGAATCAGGCGGCGGATGAGTGTGCGGTCGTGTAACACGATCTGCTTTTTGGCCAGTAGTTGCTTATATGTGTAGTCAGGGGAGTAACGCGCCCCCGTCGGGCAGATCATACAGGTATTGCAGCGCTGGCATTCCGGGCGGCCGTTATATTCCGTGGTGTTTTTCGCTTGCGGGCAACCGGTGAACGGGATACCCGCGCGCTCCGCCCATGCCTTGATCTCCGCCAGGTTGTAAGTAAGCGGCATCTGCGGCATGGGGTAAGGTTCCGAGCGCTTGTCCTGGGCATGAGGACTCGGTTCGCCCGAAACTCCGATCCGGCGTTCTGCTTCACAACAATACTTCTCCAGTTCGGCCCACTCGAGCGGCCAGTCCACAGCCAGGCCGTAGAGCGAATGGAGACGGAGGTCTTCTTCGGAGAAGCGGTTCGCGTGGCCCTGCCAGTGCATGGCAGACCCGCCCACGGCCATCGTGCGGCTAATGACCCCTGCCCCGCCCTGATCCTCGATAAAATCGCCGGGCCATGCATTCTCTCCGTAGAGCAATGACCTGCGCCGATAATTCATCCGATTTTCAGCGTCGAAAAGGCGCTTTCCCGCTTCGACAATCGTGATGCTGAGGTTCGGCTTCAGTTCTGACAGCTTTTGGGCCATAAAGACCGCGGAGATGCCACCACCGATGATGCAGACATCCGTTTCAAAGCGCGGCATTGGCCTTTTCCTTCTTCAACCCAGCGGGGACGGCACCGGAATTCTTGAGCGTGCGGCATTGGTCCTTGCCGATTGCGGCCAGGTAAGCAAGGTCGTTTGCCTGGGAGCTTTGAAAGTAGAACGTCATCAGATCGGCTGCGACGTGTGCGCCATCCGGTATGGGAGGAAGGTCCTGAACGTTCGCAGCCTTGAGAGCTTCGGCGATTTTCAACCTTCGCGCGGCCATACC
>JAXDOA010000694.1:0-2680 GCA_034669125.1 Hyphomicrobiales bacterium | reverse complement strand
CGCCTGTCTCGCCAAGCGTCGTCGCGAAAATCTTGATAACCCAGAACATGAGCGTGACAGCCGGGACCTTACTGAGCAGGTCGCGTTGGCGACGTTCATCCGATTGCCTGTTCACTGCCATTGTTTTCTCCTTCCGCTCCGGTGCTGGACGAGGTGGATAGCGTCGAGAAGGTCTTCGAAAGTAGCACTATCTAAGCCCTGCCGATAGATTTTTTAGACTGAATCTCATGATGAATATAAAAGGAGGATGTAACCCACTCACATCCTCCCTGATAAAGAGGTCAGTTCGTTAGCGGACCTCCGGTTGATGTCGATTTTTGATGCGCGTCGCGGGAATTAGCGGTTAGCGTTGCCGTTTCTATTGCCGCGCTCACGTCTGTCTTTACGACGATTATGTCTGCGCGCTCTGTGCCGGCGGCGTCTCCTTCCCTCGCGTCTCTCCTCGCCGCGCTCTTCACGTCTTTCCGAGCGCCGTGTGTTAGAGGTGGTTGAGCTGTTGGTGTTTTGTGCGAATGCGAATTGGCCGATGCTGAACACGAAGATGAGTGCCAGCAGGACTGAGAATTTCTTTGTCACGTGGTTTTCTCCTTGATGGTTAAGTGTTGAAAGGGGGGCCCATGTTGCGAAGGAAGAGATTTATTAGACCTGTTAGTCGGAGCACCCCATGCCCACATAAAATTGATGAGAGCAATCAGATCACGCGTCGCAGGGCCATCTGCCTCTCGTCCAGAACGCGTTTCAACTTCCTGCCGCCGCGCAAACTTCCGAGGGCGCACGGCACGATGCGAAAGTCGTAAAGCCTCATCTCATAATTCTTCCAGAAGTCCGAGAATCGCTCACGCAAGTGCTGGAGCAACGCCTTTTCCACTTCCGCCTGATGAGCAAAGCTTTCTAACTCGACGTGCAATTCGATGACATCCCGCCTCCCGTCATGCTTCACGACGGCTTGCCAGTCAGTGCCGGGGCCTGGCACATCTCGCAACAGCTCTGCGAACACCCAGGGGCCAACATTACCCATGCCGCACACGACCATCTCATCCGTGCGCGCTCGTATTTTCGCGATGCGCTTCGCAAAAAAACCGCATTCGCAGGGCTCGTCAACCAGATGCGTGAGATCAGTGGAGCGATAGCGAATCAGCGGCATCACGTTGCGTGTCAGTGTGGTATAGACCAGTTCGCCGCTACCGGTGTCGTCCGGGTCGGTTACTTCGAAGATAAAATGCAGATCATTGCGGTGATAGCCTTCCTTCTTTACGCACTCGATTCCCATCGAGCCGAAGCTTTCGGTCTGCCCGTAGCTTAGATAGAGCGGCGAGGCCCATGTTTGTTCCACTGCCTGTCGTGCACTCTCACTAATGTTTTCGCCTCCGGCGAAGAGAAATTTAAGCGGCCACACGCCGCGCTTAGCGGCTATATCGGAGAGTCTCACCATCCATGACGGCTCACCGAAAATGACATTAGGGCGATAGAAGAGTGCGTGCTCGTAGAAGTCCTCTGGGTCTATCTTGCCTGCTTCTGTGTGAAAGCATCCGATGTATTGAAAAGCAGAACGCACGGTCGCGGGCGAAACCCAGAAGGAACAGTCGAACGCGCTCAAGACAGTATCTTCGCGTCGCAAACCCAGAAAATAGAGCGCGACGGCGCTGGCGCGTCCCATCTCATTTATCTCACTCTGAGAGAAGAAGACGCGTTTGGGCACGGGCGAAGTCGTGCCGGTTGTCTCGTATGCCGTGTCAGCACGCCCGATTTTAAAGTCCTCAACACGCGCGCGCAGGTCTTCGCCCGTCGTGTAGAAATCTCCAAGCTCTGAAGGATGCTCGATGCGGCGCACGTCTATCCCGCGACGCCGAAACTCCTCGCGATAAAAGGGCGAACGCCCGGCCGCCAGCCGCAACGTCTGTCGAAACCTGGCACGTTGCAGCGCCTCTATCGCCGAGGGCGGCATTGCATTTAGCAAACGGACTGCACGCTGCGGCTCCATACGCAGCGCCAGGCGTTCAACTTGTTCTATGACTTTTTCAATCATGGATTATTGTAGGGGGCATGGTAGGTCCTCGGCCCCTACAGCCTCTCCGGCGCGCAACGGCGGATTAGCTGTTCGATCAACTCGACCGCAAGGTCAATCTCTTCTTCCGTCATGTCGAAGCACGGAGCCAGCGTAAAGACGTTCTTGTAATAGCCACCAACATCCAGCACGAGGCCCGCTTTACGCCCGCGAGCGTCGAGGTCGCCTTTCATCCCTTCGGCAAAGATACGGTCAGTCAATTCGCGGTCAGGCTCGTAGCCATCCTCCTGACAAATCTCAATACGCAGCGCCATCCCCATCCCATCCGTATCGCCAATCACCTTCGGATAGCGCCGCTGGAGTTCTCTGATCTGGGCCAGAAAATAAGCGCCTTTGCGCCTGGTGATCTCTTCGTAATTCTCTTCCTCCATCATCCTCACTGTTTCCAAAGCGACAGCAGTGCCGAGCGTGTTTGACGAAAAAGTGGAATGCGTCGAGCCGGGCGGAAATATTTCGGGCGAAATCAACTCTTCGCGTGCCCACAACCCCGACAGCGGATTCAGGCCGTTCGTCAGGGCTTTCCCGAAGACGATAATGTCAGGCTCGACATTGAAATTCTCGATGGCCCAAAACTTTCCGGCGCGATAAAAGCCCATCTGAATCTCATCATCAACG
>JAXDOA010000693.1:0-3131 GCA_034669125.1 Hyphomicrobiales bacterium | reverse complement strand
TGCGGATCGTTGAAGTCGCGTAAGCCGTCCATGTCGAACACGAAAATTTTGCGCAACTGCGGTAGCGCAGCGCGCACCTCAAGCGCCTTGTCGAGCTGCTCGTCGTCCTCGACGAACAGATAGACCGTGGCGGAATCCGCGCACAGGTACTCGACCTGCGCCGGCGCGTCGGTCGGATAGATGCCGTTCGACACGCCGCCCGCGCCGAGGATGCCCATGTCGGCGTAGAGCCATTCGCGGTTGGTGTTGGAGAGCACCGAGGCGCATTCGCCCGGCGCAAAACCGAGCGCCGCGAGCCCCATGCCGATCTCGCGCGCGTATTGGCCGAATTCGGTCCAGGTGATGCTCTGCCAGATGCCGAAATGTTTCTGCCGCAGGCTCACCTGCGCGCCGCGCTGCGCGACCGCGCGCGCGAACATCTGCGGCACGGTGTCAGGGGCGCCAGCCCCCGTCATCGCCAGAGCTTCTTCTTTTTCCATCGCCGCGCCCCTCTCGCGCCCGCAGCCTTCATGCCGAGGTAGAACTCCTTGATGTCGTCCTTCTCGGCCAGCCGCGCGCCGGTATCCTCCATCACGATGCGGCCGACTTCCAGCACATAGCCGAAATCCGCGATCTTGAGCGCCATGTGGGCATTCTGCTCGACCAGCAGGATGGTGACCCCGCGCTCGCGATTGATCCGCACCACTATATCGAAGATTTCCTTGGTGAGTTTGGGGCTAAGCCCCAAACTTGGCTCATCCATCAGGATCAACGCCGGCTGCCCGAGGAGCGCACGCGCGATCGCCAGCATCTGCTGCTGGCCGCCGGAAAGCTGTCCCGCCTCCTGCTTGGCGCGCTCGCGCAGGATGGGGAAATAGCCGAACACGGCCTCCAGGTCCTTCGCGACCCCATCGGCATCGCGCCGGGTAAAGGCGCCCATGCGCAGATTGTCCTCGACCGAGAGCAGCGGGAAGACCTCACGCCCCTCGGGCACGTGCACGATGCCGGCTCGGACGATCGCGTCGGGGGAATTCCCCTGGATCTCCTCGCCGCGGAATTTCACCTGGCCCTTGAGCGGCTCGATGATCCCCGAAATGGTCTTGAGCGTGGTGGTCTTGCCGGCGCCGTTCGCGCCCAGCACGGTGACGATCTTGCCCTCGGTGACCGAGAGGCTCACCCCGCGCAGCGCCTGCACCGGGCCGTAGTTGGATTCCACGTTGGCGAGCTGGAGGATCGGTGTGCTCATCGCTCCCTCCCCAAGCTCGGTCTGTTCCCCTCCCCCTTGCGGGGAGGGGTTAGGGGTGGGGGTCGTTTGATGGGGCACAGGCGGCGCGACAAATATCGACCCCCCTCCCCAACCCTCCCCCTCAAGGGGGGAGGGAGCGCACCTGTGCGTGGGGAGGGGAACAGAGCGGAGCGTGTGGCAAGCATCACTCCCCTCCCCCGAGATACGCCTCGATCACCGCCGGGTGTGACTGCACCTGCTCGGGCGTGCCTTCGGCGATGACCTTGCCCTCGTTCAACGCGAGCACACGCGTCGAGACGCGCGAGACCAGATTCATGTCGTGCTCGACCATCAGCACCGTGATGCCGAGCTCCTTCTGGATGTCCTCGATCCAGAACGCCATGTCGTCGGTCTCGTCCGGATTGAGGCCCGACGATGGCTCGTCGAGCAGCACCAGCTTCGGCTCGGTCGCAAGCGCGCGCCCGAGCTCGATCACCTTGCGGATGCCGTAAGGCAGGCCCGCGACCAGGCTGTCGCGGTAATGCGCGAGATCGAGCAGGTCGATCACGCGCTCCACGGCCTCGCGTTGCGCGATCTCGGCGCGGCGCACGCCCGGCAGGAACGTGAGCTCTTCGAACAGGTTGGTGGTACGATGCCGGTGGCGCCCGATCAGCAGGTTCTGTAGCACGGTCGCATGCTCGAACAGTTCGATGTTCTGGAACGTGCGCGCGATGCCGCGCTGCGCGACGTGATGCGGCGCGCCGGTGACCTCACGATCCTCGAACAGGATGCGCCCGGAGGTCGGCGGATAGATCAGCCCGATGAGATTGAAGATGGTGGTCTTGCCGGCGCCGTTCGGTCCGATGATGGTGTAGACTTCGCCCTGCTGCACCGAAAAGCTCACCCCGTCGACCGCGACCACGCCGCCGAACCGCACGCCGAGATTTTCCACCGCGAAGAAGCTCATCGTGGGCGCTCCGCGCCATCGGGAATTTTCTGCACCGGCCTCACCGTAACCGCTCCGAGCGGAGGTACGAGCGCTGACGCCGGAACGTGCCGCGCCGATAGAACGGGAAGACATCGAAGTAGGTGCGGATCTTGAGCCAACGTCCGTAGAGCCCGTACGGCTCGAAGACGATGAAGCCGACGAGGATCAGCCCGAACACGACCGATTGCAGGCCGGCCTGCGGGATCGTCTCGGGGAGCCAGCCTTTCGTAATCGCGATCGCCTGCGGCAGCATGATGATGAAGGCCGCGCCCAGCACCGCGCCGTGCAGCGAGCCGACGCCGCCGATGATCACGATGGTCACCAGCTCGATCGACTGGATCAGCGTGAACTGCTCGGGCGAGATGAACCCGACTTTGTGCGCGTAGAGCGCGCCGCCGATGCCGGTGAGGGCCGCCGAGATCGCGAACGATACGGTCTTGTAGTAGGCGAGGTTGATGCCCATGCAGCTCGCGGAGACTTCCGAATCGCGGATCGCAACGAACGCGCGGCCGGTCGGCGAGCGCAACAGGTTGATCAGCGCGAGGCAGCACAGCACCGTGAGCGCGAGGCAGAGATAGTAAAAGCTTTCCTGGCTACCGAAACGAAAGCCGAATACTTCGATGGCCTTGAGCAGCTTGCCGCTGTTGCCGCCGGTGACATGCTCCCAGCGCGTGATGATTTCCTCGATGATGATGTTGAACGCGAAGGTCGCGATCGCGAGGTAGATGCCTTTGAGCCGCAGCGCCGGCAGCCCGACGATGATGCCGACCGCCGCGGAGAACAGCGCCGCGGACGTGAGCGAAATGAAGAACGGCACACCCGCACCCTGCAGCAACGCCTCGGTGTAGGCGCCGGTCGCCAGAAATGCCGCGTGGCCGAGCGAAATCTGGCCGGTATAGCCGACCAGCAGCATCAGCCCGAAGCCGACGATGGCGTAGA
>JAXDOA010000692.1:0-7466 GCA_034669125.1 Hyphomicrobiales bacterium | reverse complement strand
TTTCCAGGCAGCCGTGCCCCGCGTCTATCGGATCTCGGCCACCCGCTCGCCACTGCGCGGAATTGAAATCGGCGTGTCGGCGATATTTCCGCCGCGCGCGCCGTCAGCGATCGCGGACTTCGCGTTGCTCGATAGCCGTGACACGTTGCTTCGAACCGGTACCCTAGCGCTCGATCAGTCCTGCGGCTCGGTTCCGACCCCGATTAGTTTTGAGCCTCTCCTTTGCGACCACGGACAATCGCTCGTCCTCAAGCTGGTGCCGCGCGAAAACGTCGAGCGGATCGGTGTGCAGCTGTTTGAATGGCATCGGATCACCCGCATTCTTCGTCGCGTGCCCGAACTGCGCCTCGCGTATCGGGGCCTGGACTGAATCGTGCCTTGATTGGCTGCACACGCTATTTCGGACTGGCCAATCGTCCGAACGGCGAAGTTTCGAGTTGAGCGCATTCGATCAACAGGTTGAACAGCGCGGTCGTATTCTTCGCGACCGAATAGTTGCGTTCCACCAGCGCGCACGCATGCGCCGCAACCTCCGGCCATCTTGCGCGATCGTCGATCGCTTGCTTCAGAACGCCGGCGAGCCCCTGCGGCGACAGATCGGAGGTGAGGTATCCGGTTTTTCCGTTTTCGATCAGCTCGTCGATGCCACCGCTCAGTCCCGCGACTCCGATCAGGCCTGATCGCATCATCTCGACCAAAGTCTGCGGGAGGCTTTCGTCGACCGACGCAGAGAGTATGATGTCGTTATCGCGAGCAATGGCATGCATCCCGGCAAGTCCGTGGAACGTCACCAGCCCTTGCAGATGGAGCTCCGCGACGGCACGCTTGAGGTCATCCACATAGGATCGAAGCATGGCAAGCTGATAGCCGTAGATATTGAGCTGAACCGGCAGCCCAAGATCGCGCAGCAGCCCAGCCGCCTTGATCGCCTCCAACTGCCGCTTGCGCGGCTGCAACGTCCCGCCAATCGCGATGCGGATCAGGCCGGATGTTTGGGGTGGTTTCATTCGCGGTGCTCCGGGTTCTACCGGAACCATCGAGCGGATCACCGCCCCCGGGGCGCCCAGCAGCCGCAGGTGCGCGGCAAGCGCCCACTCCGTATCCGAAATGATGCCGCTCACGCGTCCGCGAAGATACGCCAACTGGCTCTGCTGATAGGCCGACGGCTGAAACAGCGCCATCAGCAAGACGCCACGCGCGCGCGAGAGATCGGCGAACTGCGGCATGAAACCAGCGCAGACAATGAGGTCGAACTCGTGCGTCGCGAGGAAAGCCTCGAGTTGCGCGAGCCGCCTCGACCGGTCGGCCGGCCACAACGCCAGATAGGGCGCCGCCGGCCAATAGGGTGCATGGGCCGCGGCCGGAATGTGGCAGGCCTGAAGCCAGGCATTTAACGGACCGGCGTCGGAATCCTCGCCGTATCCGCTCTCTTCCGGAACGAGCACTCGGACGTGCGCGCCAGCGCCTTGCAGTCCTCGCGCCAACATCAACCCGTAGACTTCAGATCCCGAAAACATCTCGCTGTTGAGGAAAATGCCGACCTTCGGCCGGCGCGCAGGCTCGTGCCGCGCTCGCGCAATGTGCCGCGCCAACTGGGAACACAGTGCGACATTCGTGATCCAATCCTGCCAAGCCTCCGGCGATGCCTCATCGTCGATCGGGGGGGCGATTGGCGTCGGCCCCGTCCGCCCGCCCGAGATCAGCGCCACCTCGTAGCGCTTTGCGAGCGACGCAAGCCCAACGCGCTCGGCGAGCGGCGCAGCGTCCAGCACATCGGCATCCATCACAATGCGTGAGCGCGGACGGCTTTCGACAAGCGCCCCCAAGCCCTCCCATGACGGCCGCATGACGGTGCCGTTGCGCCTGACGTAGCTGGTGCCCGGAAGCGTCACGGCTTCTTCAACATCCCGGATATCCGATCTGTCGATCCGATAGCTGATGTGACGTGCATCGGTGGATATCGCCGCAGCGTCAGGCATTGCCGCAGAAGCGAATGGAAACAGGATCGGGTCCGGCAGCGTCAACCGATCCGCATCTCGGCGCGACGACACCGCCGCGTAGATGTTTGCGGCCAACAGCTTTGCGCCTTCACGCCGATCGGTATCGAAGCAAATACCCGTCTGTGGAAAATAGAATTCGTGACCCAGCAGGCCGGCAATATGCTGGTTATTTTCGAAATGGCGGTTGATGACCGCGGCCGGCATGGCGTTCGAGGCCTGTTCGCCATATCCGGCTACATAGAAAATCGGCACGGAAGCTGCCCGGAACGCGTCAAGCTGCGGCTTGAGAAATCCCGACGTGCAATCGAGCAGAACGAGCAAATCGATATCCATCGGTCGGAAGGAAGAAAGTTGCCACTCCGGACAGTTGGCAACGATTGCGCCCGGCTGCTGCCGCAGCGCATGCAGCCAGGTGGACGCCCAGGCATTGATGCTGTTGCTCACGACCAGGTAGCGGCGGCGATTTCCGACGAGCGACCACTCGGCATTCCAGCCCTGCCGTGGATCGAGCGCGGCTGCGCGATTGCCGGGAGATGCCGGATCGAATCCGTTCGCGCCGTGGCGATCGATGAAGGGCTTGTAGACTGTGTCTACGAGTTCGGACCACTCACGCTCGCTGCGCACATACGAGCGAACGGGCGCGGGATCGAGAACATCGTAGTCCCCGATTGCCTGCGGGGTGAGCTGCTCGGCACGGTCGGCATAGCGGCCCTCATCCAGCATGTATGCACTGGCAATCTTGACGTCCCACGCGATCGTGTTGCCGATCGAATTGGCGGAGCGAAGTCCGTATTCGAACGCACCCGTCCGTTCGAGATGGCAGAACCGCGCACCAAGCGCCAATGCGCGCAGCCACAAGTCCCAGTCGCAAATGCGCCGCATCAGAATGTGCGGGTCATACAGCCCATAGCGATCGAAGAACGAGCGGCGAACCATGACACCGCCATTCGGTATCGTGTTCAGATTGCGCAGCAGCTCGAGCGTAAGCGGCCATCCGCCGAGCGTGAAATCCTTCCCTTCCTTGGCGAACATGTGAACGTTGGCGTGAACGACATCCGCGCCGCTGGCCTCCAGCGCGTTCCACGCGGTCTCGATGAAATCCGGGTCGAAGACATTGTCGTCGAACAGAAAGACGACGGCCTCTCCGCGTGCGCGGACAATGCCTTCATTGGTGCGGATCGCCGGGAGGCCACTGTTGCGATCGTGACGCAGATAAACGATGCGGTCGTCGCGAAACGCCGCATCGCGGATCGTGAACTCCGATCCGTCCGACGACCCGTCATCGATGACGATCAGTTCGAAGTCCGCGAAGGTTTGCGCCATCGCGGAATCGAGGCACTTGGCAAGCAGCCCTTCGGCGTTGCGGCAATAAGTCGGCGTAACGATGCTGACTTTCGGCGCTTGATAGGTTCGGCCCGGAACGATCAGCCGAGCGCCGGACGCGATATCTGAGACTTTCATGCAGGTCGTGCGCGGTTACTGCCGGCTCCTGTGCGGGGAGGGACGGCGGCGATGATGAACCGTCCACCCATTGCACGCTCACCGAAGACAGCGACGCGGCTTGCTTCCGGTTCAAGCGAGATTGCTCGTACAGAGTGCAAAATTGAAGTGCTACCCCCATGAACCGCAACCCAAGCGCTGAGTATTGTTATATCTGCCAGTCGAGGCCCTTCAAGGGCAAGACCTCGGCACGAGCCGCGTGCCGACGTCCGACATTTCCGTGAAGCAGCGCCGGCGAGACGCGTGCGTCTCCGAAGTCAACAACTTATACGTACTTTATTTATAGATGCTCTACTCTTACAGAGAGTGCAATAAACGAGCTACCCCTTTTCATCGCAACCGGCGGTCGGTACAGTCGCGGCCGCAAGGCGGGGGCGGCGGGCCGGGCCAGGGCGGGGAAATCGGGATAACCCTATGAATGTGCAACTGTTTCACCCGACCTTTGCGATTGAAGAGTGCCTTGCGGAAATCCGGGAATGCCTTGAGAAGGGCTGGACGGGACTCGGCTACAAGACCCTGGATTTCGAGAAGGCCTGGTGCGACTACACGGGCCTCCCGCATGCGCATTTCCTCAACTCAGCGACCAGCGGACTGCATCTCGCAGTCAATATTCTGAAAGAAACCGAGCATTGGGAGGAAGGCGACGAGATCATCACGTCGCCACTGACCTTTGTCTCCACCAACCACGTGATCCTCTACGAGCGGCTAAAGCCCGTCTTTGCCGACGTCGACCAATATCTCTGCCTCGATCCGGACGACGTGGAGCGCAAGATCGGCCCGCGGACGCGCGCCGTGATGTTCGTCGGGATGGGGGGCAATACCGGGCAGTATGACCGCATCGAGAGACTGTGCCGGCAGCGCGGGCTGCGGCTGATCATCGATGCCGCGCACATGACCGGCACGCGCCTGCACGATCACACTCCGAACGGCGACGTCGCGATCTTCTCGTTCCAGGCCGTCAAGACATTGCCGACGGCGGACGCCGGCATGATCTGTTTTGCCGACAAGAGGCTTGACGAACTAAGCCGCAAAAAATCATGGATGGGAATCAACAAGGACACCTACCAGCGCACCTCAGACAGGGGTGCGTACCGCTGGCTCTACGACGTCGAGTCGGTTGGATTCAAATACCATGGAAATTCCATCATGGCGGCGATCGGGCTGGTGCAACTGCGCTACCTCGACCGCGACACGTCCTACCGTCGCCAGGTCAGCGATTGGTATGATGCCGGACTCGGCGAAAGCAATCGGATCGGCATTGTGCCGACCGCTCCCGACTGCGAATCATCGCGCCATCTGTACCAGATCCATCTTGAGAACCGCGACGAGATGATACTGGCGTTGAACGGCTGCGGCATATATCCGGGGGTGCACTACCGGGACAACCGCGAATACCGCATGTTCCGCCAGGAGCGGGACACCTGTCCGATTGCAACACGGATGAGCCAGCGGATCATGTCGCTTCCGTTACATATGCGCCTGACGCGCAAGGACGTCGACGCGGTCGTTGAGCGGATCCAGGCCTACGTGCATTGAAAGCGGCGATGCGGCCCACTGAGGAACAGGTCCGAATTATCGCCAATCTCAAGTCCGGGGCGCTGCCCGATATGTCGATCCCGATTGCTTCGGCCGAGGGCGCGGCGGCGGGATTTCTCATCCCGATCACCCATCGGCTGGCCGAGGACGCGACGATCATCGACGCACTTTTCCGCTGGCGCCGATCGCACATGAGATCTTTCCTCACGGTATTCAATCCAACGCTCGAGAAGACGCGCAACTACCTGACCGCATTCTCGCTACCGGATGAGGCGCGCATTCTCTTTCTCATCGTCAACCGCGAAAATCGCCATGTGGGCCACATCGGCCTTTGCAATATCGCGCCAGACGGGGGCGAGATCGACAATGTTATCCGCGGCGAACCAGTTGATATGCCCGGCTTCATGGTTTGCGCTCACGAGGCGCTTCTATGCTGGGCGTTCGCCAGCCTCGGTCTTCCCTTGGCCTATCTGAACGTGCTTGCCGACAACATGCGGGCGATCCAAACCTACGAGAAGGTCGGCTTTCGCGCCATCGGAAGGACGCCACTGCTGCGCGAGGAACATGAGGGGGGGTATCGTCTGAGGCCTGTTTCAGGATCGAGCGGAAACGGCACGGGACCAGTGCTCATCAGAATGGAAATCCTGCGCGACTCCTTCTATCGCAAGCAATCGCGATAAAGTCCTTGTCAGCGCCAGCGTCCTCGACGCAATCCTGACCTTTGCAACGTTCCATGAAAGTTCGCGACCTCATCAAGGATACGTTGTGGCGACCCGGCCTGGACTATGACGGGGCGCGGCCGCTGGTGTCCGTGCTGATGCCGACCTTCCGCCGGGCACACGGCGAGTCTTTTCTCAAAGCCGTAAACAGCATTCTCCGCCAAACGCTACGAAACATCGAGTTGATCGTTGTCGACGACGGCTCGACCGATGGCACAGCGCAGCAAATCGAAGCGTTCATGGCGGCCGACGGGCGCGTGAGTTGCCTCCGGCATCCCGAGAACATCGGGTTGCCCGCGATATCGGAGTATGAAGCCTTTGTGCGAGCCCGCGGGGAATTTGTTGCGTTCGGGTTCGACGACTTCATTTTTGAGCCGGACGCATTGTCCGATCTTGTGGCGTTTCCGCCCACGTCCAGCCGGTCGGTCGTTCACGGTTACGTCGCCTGGTTCGACGGCAGGGGCAACCAGCACTTCTATGGAAGGGACCCTGTTCCGCACGAGCAGATGAAGTTTTTCAATTTTCTCGCCAATGCCGGCTTTCTGGTCCCGCGCGCGATCTTGGAAGACGTCGGTTTGTTCGATCCCCACATTGCGGCGGCACGCCTGTGCGACTGGGATCTTTGGTTTCGGATTCTAAAAAAGTATCCGATCTATCGCGCGCCGGTTCTTATCGGTGTTGAGCACGGCAATACTCGCGCGGATAGTCTCGAGAATACGTATCCGTTATTTGAAGAGTCGCTTCAGGACTACTTCGGCGCCGATCGTGATGCGTTGCTCAAGCCGGCTAATTTTCCGGAGTTCGATGTATGGAAAATGCCCGAAACGCCGTCCGTCCTGCTGACTGCGCACATTCTTAAGGCTCGGCAGTTCTTCGGGGCACGCCTTTGGGCAAGCTGTCTGCCATTTGCTGCCGGGGTCGTTGCGGAAACGTCGTTGACGCCGGAGAGTTCGACGATCGGAATTTTTGGTGCGCTGAACATTTCAACGGCAATGATCTTTGACGGACTCCCGCAATCGCATCGGCAAAGATTGCTTCATATCCACCCTGATCTGACCGACGCGCAATTAGGCTACTACCTGGTCGGGTGTGGCGCCGTGATTATGGCTCGCCACTTGCTCGATGCGCGAAGCGAACGCGTGAGGTCGATGTGCGCCGCGATGCAAATCCCGCTTTACTATCTGATCGATGACAATCCAGTCGCAACGTCCAACCGGGCACGGGAGTTCGAAGGGTATACAACGGACAACCTTGCATCCGTTCTGCGCGACTTTGCCGGCGTGCTTTGTGCATCGGCACCGCTTGCGGCGTTCTGTCGTGAAAATCGATTGCACGCTTCGGTTCGCGAGCTCACGCCGGTTTTCGACCGGGCGAAGCAGGAGAAATTCGACCGAAACTGGAGCAGCCCCGACGCACCGGATGTCCGGATTGGCGTTATCGGTGGTGGCACCCAGCCCGAAACCTTGGCTCGGATCGTCCCTGCCCTTCGCGGCGCGGGTCAGCGCGTTGCCATTCAAGTTCTGGCGGACTCCGCTGAGTTAAGCGAACTGCCCTTTCCGGTTCAACTGATCGACCCGACCGTGTCGCTGGATGAGTTCCTCACGCGCTGGAAGCCGCTTGGACCGGATATCTTGATCCATGCGCGCGGAAGCTTCGAAGCGACCTCGTACGCGAACGCAGAGCTGTCGCTGATCGCGCGCTACCTCCGTGC
>JAXDOA010000691.1:0-5444 GCA_034669125.1 Hyphomicrobiales bacterium | reverse complement strand
GTTGTTGTCATCAGAAATTTCGTTTGATACTTGAATGCCAGCGGGCGCTTCGATTGAAGCAATTTCTTGCGCGCGATGCTGCTGTCGCGGAGCGGTGAAGTACTGTCTTTCGTTCTGACTGTCAACGCGGGTGACGACTTGTCTGAAATCGAAAAAACCTATCAGATAGAAGCAGATAGGTCGGTCCGGCATCTCTCGTCATCCGCCCGCCAGGAAACCCCGTTCGGCCTCGGGCTGATGCCTCGTTAGCTTGGAGTTGCAGGCTTTGAAGCCTGCAAAACCGCACTCGCGGGGAGAGCGTTGGGCACATGGTTGCGGTTGAGCAGTCACCGTCGCGGGCGATCGAAGGCGGCCTTGAGCTTGCCTACCCCGCCTGGGCCATCGGCCCCTCGTCACAGCTCGAATACACGCCGCTCGCGCTCTGGATGGTGGACGCGTTGAAGCCGAATACCATCGTCGCCGTCGGTGTCGACGACGGGAACGTGTATTTTGCCTTCCTTCAGGCCGTTCAGGCGCTCGGCTTGCGAACCGATTGCACCGGTATTCGCCTCGAAGGATTGCCACATCGCCATCGTGACGAAGAAGTGTTCGGGTCGGCGAAGGCCTATCACGACGCGCTTTATTCTCGGTTTTCGGCGCTCGCCCGTAGCAGCCTCGCCGGTGCGCTTGCGCAAGTCTCCGGCAACATCGACTTGCTTTACATCCATTTGGCGGCGGACGGCGATGCAGTCGCGCGCGATCTGGAAGAGTGGCTGCCGAAGATGAGTTCGCGCGGCGTCGTGCTGCTTCATCCCACCGAAGCACGGCCGCCCCATGAGAATGTCCGGCAATTCTGGAAGATACTCGCGTCGCGCTATCCGTCGTTCGAGTTTGCTCACGCCCAAGGCCTCGGCCTCGCGTATGTCGGAACGGACTCCCCGCCGGAGCAGATCAGGCCGCTGCTGCGAGCGCGCGAGGATGGCGCGATCGAACGAATCCGCGGATACTTTTCTCGCCTTGGCGCATCAGTGTCCGAGCGCCACGCCCTGCGCCAAGCCGAGGCGGCGGTTGCCGCGCTTAAAGCCGAACTCGCGCGCGGAGCCCTGGGAGCAGCGCCCACCGAAAGCCTCGCGCGTGTTGCGGCACAGCGCAACGTCGCGATCCGCTTGCTGCGGCAACAGGCTTTGGCGGCGATGCGGCCGAAGCGCGAAGCCGTCGCGTTTTCGAAGAACGCGCTCTTGTCTCAAATAGTGCAGCACACACCCGAGCGTTTGAAACGCCTCCTTCCTTTGTCGGTGAAGCACCAGATCTTGCGGTTGCTCACCCCGCAGACTGCGGACCCCGTCAGTGACTACGTTTTCCCCGATGTCGCGACCGACATCGATCAGCGGGTCGGCATCCAGCTCAAATGGCTGCAGCCCTATTTTTCCAGCGTGGGGCTGGACGATGAACCGGCCGTGACATTCCTTGAACTGCGGTCCGCAGGCTATCCGGTCTATCTGAAGCTCACCGATGCGGAGCGCGTTGCGCAGCTTGTGCGCAAGAGCGACTTGTTCGATCACGAATACTATCTGGCGAACGCCGGCGATATCGGCGACCTCGACCCCGCATTGCACTATGTGATCGTGGGCGAGCGCCTTGGATTTGCGCCGTCGAGCCAATTCGATCCGGGTTACTATCTTGAGCGTTACCCGGATCTCAGGCGCTCGTTCGAGTGTCTGCTGGTCCACTACGTCACGTCGGGAAGGGGGGAAGGCCGTCGCCCTACAAGCCTTGCGGCTGCGCTCGCTTACGATCGCAGCCGTATCGATCCTCAGCGCGAGACGATCCTCGTCGTCGCGCACGAGGCCTCGCGCACCGGGGCACCGATCCTCGGCTACAATATCGTCAAGCGGCTGGCGCAGCAATACAACGTTGTGACGCTGCTGCTGTCGGGCGGCGACATCGCCTCTGCGTTCGCAGATGTGTCCCACGCCGTTCTTGGACCGCTCCGCCGCGCCGACTGGCACCCCGTCGAAGCGGACCATCTGGTCCGCCATATCCTGTCCGCGTATCGATTGTCCTACGCCATCGCGAACAGCATCGATACGCGTATCGTGATGAGGCCGTTGTCCTGCGCCTTCGTTCCGGTCGTCGCATTGGTGCATGAGTTCCCCTCATATCTTCCCGCAGGCGAAATGGGGCGCGAGCTCGGCTGGGCGACTCAGTCGGTTTTCTCGGCAGCACGCGTTCTGAACGCTGCTCGCGCTGACCATCCGAATCTCGACAATTACCGGGTTCACATCCTGCCGCAGGGCCCGCCCGAACTGCCTCCGGCACAGACCAAGGAACAAGCACAGTCACAGGAATCCTTGCAGGCGGTCATGCGGCCAGCGGGCTATGAAGATGCGTTCGTGGTGCTGGGCTGCGGCACGATCTACCAACGCAAGGGCGTGGACCTGTTCATGGCGTGCGCTGCCGCGGTCGCGAAGCAGAATCCCGAAAGGCGGATTCGCTTCGTCTGGATCGGCCAGGTCCTGCCGCCAGAATTGGACCAGGGATTCTTCTCGGCCCTCCTCAAGCAAATCGAGCGGGCCGGCATCGCCGACAAGGTCGCAATTGTCGAAGAAGTTGCCGATCTGGAGCCGGCATACCAGCTCGCTGATGCTTTCTTTCTGAGTTCGCGGCTCGATCCGCTTCCTAACGTCGCTATCGACAGCGCGCTGCGGGGGCTGCCGGTTGTCTGTTTCGAGAACTGCAGCGGCATTTCCGATATTCTGTCGACCGACATTGTGGCGCGGTCAAGCGTCGTCCCGCATCTCGACGCCATGGCGGCCGCCAAATTGATCGTGACGCTCGCGGCCGACGAACCGATGCGGCAGCAGATCGGCGCCGCCGCACGGCGCCTCGCGGAAGCGAACTTCGACATGGGGCGTTACATCGCACGCCTGGACGACATCGGCCGCGAGTCGATGAAGGTAATGCAGCAGCGACGCGATGATTTTGCGACCATCGAGGACGATGAGGTTTTCGACACGATCAGCTTCCTCGGCCCCGACTCCGACGTAGAGACGCGCGAGGATGCGATCCGGTTGTTTATCGCCAAATCCGCAATGCTCGGAACCGGCCGGCAGCCAACGGTGAATTTCTACTATCGGCGGCCTTGTCCCGGCTTTCACCCGCAAATCTACGCGCACGAGAACAGAAGCCGATACGACATCGCGTCGGTCAACCCGCTCGCGCACTTCATTCGCGAGGGGAAACCCGAAGGACCGTGGAGCCATTCCGTCATCACGCCGGACAGCGCCGAGCCTGGGAACGCGGCGGCATCGCGATTCAGGATCGCGCTGCATGTGCATTTCCACTATCCGGAGCTTTGCGGCGAATTTCTCGACATGATGGCGTCCAATCAGACGCGATGCGACCTGCTGTTGACCACGAACAGTCGCCGCAAAGCGCGGATGCTGACCCAAGGGATGGCGGCCTATGGTCGTGGCGATGTACACATCACCATCGTCCCCAATCGGGGCCGCGACATCGGTGCTTTCCTGACCGGGCTGAGCGCTGAAACGATGGAACAGTACGACTTCATCGGTCACCTTCATTCAAAGCGCAGCCTGTTCCTCGACGACCGCCTCATCGGGGAACGATGGCGCAAGTTCATCTGGAGAAACCTGATCGGTCAGCAGCATCCGATGATGGACATCGTCCTCGGGCGCATGGCCAAGGACCCGCGATTGGGAATCGTCTTTCCGGACGACCCGCATCTCTCCGATTGGGACTACAACCTCGGGATTGCGGAGCGACTCGCGCAGCAGATCGGGATGCAGAATCCCCTGCCCCCGTTCTTCAATTTCCCGGTGGGAACGATGTTCTGGGCACGCAGCGCGGCTCTCGCGCCGCTGTTCAAGCTCAATCTCGATTGGAGCAGCTACCCGAAGGAGCCCGCACCGATCGACGGGACGATCCTTCATGCTCTCGAGCGCAAGCAGCCGTTCGTGGCGCAGCATGCGGGCTATCGCTACGCCACCACGCACGTACCCGGCGTTACCTGGTAGCTCTTTGCCCTTCGGCTAGGGCGATTTGCAATTCTGCGCTTGCGTCTTGTCGCTTTCCGCACGCACCGCGGAGAAAAGCGGCGCGATTTCGGCCGCAATTGGCGTCACCTTGCTCACCACCGTGCGGATGCTCAAGACAATCTTCTTCTGATCGTCATCCGACATTCGCTCGAACAATCCTCCCGCACGATCCATTTGCGCGCCGACGTTGGTCCAGAACTGCGGACCGCCGATGTTCACATTCGGAGTCATGCTTGTCCGCAACGCGTAGGCGGTGCGGAAAATGACGTCGTCCAGCCGTGAGGCGAGCAATCCACCCGCGACCAGCATTGCGACGAGAACAAAGCCGACAGCGATCGCAGACTTCAACGCGAACTGGCGAAGCTCTGACGATTTGACCTCCGCCTTGGTGTTTGCGTCGGGAATGGTGCTAGCCTCGAAAGAGTCAGCGAGGCCCGCATCGTTGAGATCCGATCGATAGGCCTGCTTCTTTGCCTCCAGCGCGGCTAGCGCCGAGGCGGTGTCCTCCCCCGTCGCGAAAATTCGCAACGCGGGGATGCTCGCGACGACCTTTCCGTTCCGGCGGCTGAGCACGACATCGAGTTCATCCAAGCGGCTCATTGAGGCGATCCCTTACTATCCGTCCGCATCCTCGAAGAAAGCCAGCCGCACTCCGAGAGCGCAAGGCACAATTCATGCAGCCGGGCTGCGATCACGCCACCATGCGATCGTGGCCTGCAACCCGGCCTCCAGCGAAGTCTTCGGCGTCCAGCCAAGACCGCTCCTGGCGCGATCGATCGAAACGGTCGAGACAGGAACATCCATCGGGCGCTCAGGCTTCCACGCAATGTTAAGTTTCCTACCAGCCAGCCGCTCGACCATGCCGATGACATCGCGCAAGCTATGGCCCTGACCGCTGCCGATATTGAACACGCGCTCACCGCTTTGATCGCTCACCACCGCCTCCAGCGCGTCAATCACATCGTCGATGTAGATGAAGTCACGAACGACCGATCCGTCGCCCCAAATTTCCATGCTTTCGCCGCTCATGAGCCGCGCGATCAATGCGGCGATGACGCCCTGGTTCTTCAGGGCCGTCTGGAAGGGCCCGTACGGGTTGGTGACGCGAACCACGCGATAATCGCTGCGGTATAGGTGGTCGTGTAGCGCCAGGTATTTTTCGATCGTGAGCTTGCTGATGCCGTAGGCGGTGATGGGCTCGGTGGGCGCGGTCTCCGGCGTCGGAACCTGCTTCGCGCGACCGTAGACCGTCCCACCCGAAGACACGAACACGATGCGCTTCACCTTCAGTTTGCGGCAAACATCGAACAGGGCGAGCGAGGGAAGCACGTTCTTTTCGACATCGTTTGCCATATCGAGATTGGCGGCTTGCGGCGGCGTGGCGTGCACGAGATGAAAAACAACGTC
>JAXDOA010000690.1:0-3968 GCA_034669125.1 Hyphomicrobiales bacterium | reverse complement strand
TGATTTCCGGATCGACCAGTCGGGCCGCCCGTGGCTGCTCGAGGTCAACGCAAATCCGGATATCTCTCCGACGGCTGGGTTGGCACGCATGGCGGGAGTCGCGGCTCTCGGGTACTCCGACCTGATTCGACGCATCTGTGATCATGCGCTCGCCAAGCGCGGAGAGAACTACACGGAGCGGTGGGTAAAGACGCTTCGGCTGTCCGGACTCGGCTGATGAAAAGTCCGATCATCTACAACGCCCCTCGCGGGGCCGGAGTGGTGCACGCATGAGCGATTGGCAACAGATCATCAAGGATCAGAGCATTGCGAGTCTCGAAAAGCTGGCCGACAAGTTCGGCCATGACGTCATCGACGTCGAGGCGCTGAAGCCGGCATTCGACAACTTCCAGATGCGGATCACTCCTGCGGCGCTCGATCAGATCAAGGAAGTGGGCGATCCGATGTGGCAGCAGTACGTCCCCACCGTCGAGGAGCTCGACGTGGTTGACGGCGTCATCGATTCGCTCGATGAAGACGGCGACTCGCCGGTGCCGAACATCACGCACAGGTATCCCGATCGCGCGCTCTTTCTGGTCAGTCCGGTCTGCGCCACCTATTGCCGCTTCTGCACCCGCCGTCGCAAGGTCGGCGACCCCGAGAAGATCCCGCTCAACCAGTACGATTCCGCATTCGCCTATCTCCGCGAGCACACGGAGATTCGCGACGTGATCATGAGCGGGGGCGACCCGATGATGCTGAGCGACCGGAGGCTGGAGTACCTCTTCCAGCAGCTTCGGGCCATCCCGCACATCGAGATCATCAGAATCGGAAGCCGAATCACCTCGCACCTGCCGGAGCGCATCACGCCCGAATTCTGCGAGATGGTGCAGAAGTATCATCCGATCTACATGAACACGCATTTCAATCACCCGAGTGAGCTGACGCCCGCGGCCGTCGCCGCGCTGGACCGGCTGTCGCGAGCCGGAGTATCGCTCGGCTGTCAGACGGTGCTGCTCAAGGGCGTGAACGACGACCCGAAGGTGATGATGAAGCTGATGCACGAGCTGCTGAAGGCGCGCGTGCGGCCTTACTACCTATATATGGCGGACCAGGTGGCGGGCGGTGAGCACTTCCGCACCACAGTGCAGAAGGGTCTCGAGATCATCCAGGCACTCCGCGGATGGACGTCGGGTCTCGCTGTTCCGCAATTCGTGATCGACTCCCCGGGTGGCGGAGGCAAAGTGCCGCTCCTTCCGGAGTACCTGGAGTCGATGAACGATGACGAAGTGGTCTTCCGCAACTACGAGGGCAAGCGCTTCGTCTACAAGCAGCCGAAGCAGGTCCCAGCTACTCCGAACGAGGTCGAGCGGGCCGCCGAGATCGATATAGTACCGATCGGCCGGAAGAAAGCCGCGGCGCCACGGCGAACAAAGCGCCGGCGCGCAGCCGGAGAGTAGGCCACACCAAGGAGAACGCCGCCCTGTGGACTCGGGCGGCGTTCTTCTTTCATTGGGCCTAAGGCAGAAAACTTCTCCGCGACCGCGTGCGCTCTACGAGCAGGGCGTCGTTCAGGGCCTGGAGTTCGGCTTCGATCTCGACGCCCTCGAGGTCGTCTCTGATTCGTGCGAGGTTCGGAGCGAATAGAGCTCTCGCAATTGCGAGCGCATCGCGTGATCCAGCGACCGCGACCAAATCGTCGGCCTCGATCACCTCGCGGCCCAGGGGAGTGGGAATCTGCTTGGCGCCTCTCCTGATGGCCAAAACGGTGGCGCCGGTGGCGCCACGAAGATTGAGCTGGCCCAGACTCCTGCCTACCGCGATGCTCTGTGGCACGACGCGTATCGCAACAGGCTCGCCCAGCCCTGGGAGCACGGCGTTCACATCCTCGAGCAGCTTCGTCTCATCGGACACGCCATCAGTAGAGGCCATCTGATGCGCCAGGGCAGATGCTATGATCTGCGCGCCGGCCCGCGCGTGTCCCTGCAGATTGGCTGCGTTCCTCCAGAGAGCGACGAGAAGCACCAGTGTCAGAAGCGTCAGCACGAGCGCGCCCTGGTGCGGCGGAAGAAACGGCTGCGTGATCGCTACTACGGGAATTCCAACCGCGAGAACCACGGCGATCTGCACGACGATAACGAGGGCGCGCCGCGGCGCATCCGCGGGATCCACTTTCCCCTTCTGCGCGTCCGCGAATGCGCGGCGGGCGATATGGTTGCCCAGCGCCCGGGCGCTGGTGATCAGACCGTAGATGAGCGGCACAGTGATCATCGCGCTGACCAGCACCACCATGAATCGTACGCGCGCCGGCGGCATGCCGGTCATGTTGCCAACCAGCAGACTGAGCCGATCGAGCTCGACATCGACTCCGATCACTACCGCCGTGATGAGAGCCGCATCGATCAGAATGATGCGTATGATGCGGTTCGTCCCGGATCGCTCGGTCGGCGCTCGCGGAGCGCCGCGGACGCGCTCGATCCACGATCCGTACAGCGCGGCAACGGTCTGAATCGGCTCCGGCAGCCAGTGATCGATCGATGCTGCCGCTCGATTGGAGAGCTTGATGAGCAGCGGAGTGGTGAGCGTCGTAATGGCGGACACGGCGATCGCCACTGGATACATCCAGCTACTGATTGCACCTGCTGCGACTCCGACGCTGGCGATGATAAAGGAGAACTCACCGATCTGGGCGAGGCTCATTCCGGCTTTCATCGCCGTGCGCCTGCCGTGACCGGCGAGGAAGGAACCGATCGTTACAGCGAGGACTTTTCCGACTATCACCGCCAGCGTCAGCACCACGACGGCCCGCCAGTGCTCCGTCAGCGCCGCCGGGTCGATCATCATTCCGACCGATACGAAGAAAATCGCGGCGAACATGTCCCGCACCGGACGGACCAGCTTCTCGATCTCTGTTTCGTGTCCGGATTCGGCCACGAGGGATCCCGCAATGAAAGCACCCAGAGCTACGGAGTACCCAAAAGAGAGGGCGAGCAGTGCCGCCGCGAAGCAGATTCCGATGCTGGCGACGAGCGTTGTCTCGGGTTGTCCGAGCGTCTGCACCGCTCGTATTGCTCTTGGGACGATGAGAATCCCGAATCCGATGAGGGCGGCCAGGAACATTGCCAGCCTCATCGCGGTCACCAGTACGTCTGTTGGAGACACGGCGCCGGAGCGCGAGATCGTGGTCAGAATGGTGAGCAGGAAGATCGCGATCAGATCCTCGATTATCAGAATTCCGAAAACGAGCTCCGTCACCCGGCCTTTCACCTTCTGCTCCTGAAAAGCCTTCACGATGATGGTGGTGCTGGAGATCCCGACGATCGCACCGGCGAAAATGCTCTCCATCCGTGTGAGGCCGAGCATCTGTCCGACGAGGTAGCCGATGGAGATCATCACGCTGCACTCGAACAGGGCCACAGCCCCGGCCTTCTGGCTCACCTGCACCAGCTTGCGAATGCTGAATTCGAGACCGAGCGAGAACATGAGGAGGATCACGCCCAGCTCGGAGAGCGCGCGAACGGTCTGGGGGTCGGCGACGAGGGGAATCGGTATGTGCGGGCCGATGATCATTCCGGCCAGCAGATAACCGAAGACGACCGGCTGGTGCAGCCGCTGGAAGACGACCGTCGCCACGGCTGCCACGCACAGAACTACCGCGAGATTCTGGAGAAATGCGTGCGGATCCATGAGGCAGAATCTACTCGCGGCCCGTTATCCCCAAATAAAAAAGGCTACCCCTGAGGGTAGCCTTTTTTCGTCTGACGAAGGAAGTCTTACTCGCTCTCCTCGTTTTCGAAGGTGAGCGCATCTGCTTCCCGGACGCGGTCGAGCATGGCGTTGACCGGTATTCCGATTCCCCGGTCGTTCAGCGCGGATTCCTTGGTCGAGCCGCGCTGGAACCAGCTCCCCACTTCAGGTGTGGTGTCACTGCCACCAGTCCCACCCGCCTCTTCGTCAGGGGCGGTATCCGAACCATACACGTCCATTGG
>JAXDOA010000689.1:0-2512 GCA_034669125.1 Hyphomicrobiales bacterium | reverse complement strand
CTTGGCGACAAAGGTGAGATCGTTTCCGTCCACCACAGCCAAGCGGACGAGTTCGCCGCACTCATTTGCGAGGCTGTCGAGCAGCGGTTGCGCCACATCGACTACCCCGGAGCGGCTGAGAAAGCTGAGGCCAAGCGCCACCAGCTTGATGGTGAGCGTGTATTCGCCCTGCTCGCGCTTTTGGCGGACGTACCCGCAGCGGCCGAGTTCGACGAGCAACCGATGGGCGGCGCTGACCGGCATGTTTGCCGCCGCCGCCAACGCGGAAAGCGAGCAGCCTTCGGGGTGTACCGCCAGTTTTTCCAGCACCGCAAGGCTTCGTTCCAGAACACCAGACATCCGCCGAAATCCTCCTTGGCGCAGCTTAGCTGGGCCCAGCACATCCTTCCAGTGTGGAAAGTTATTTCGTTTGTGAAAGATTTTCCACAATGGTATAGGCAGTGCCGTTAACGGGGGGAATTGAAATGGAAGCGACATCTAGCGCCGTCGGGCGCGAGCGTATGGCCACGCGTGCGGTCAGCGCTGCGACGATCGGTACGGCCTTGGAATGGTTCGACTTCACGCTTTACGGTGCGGTGTCGGCGACGGTTCTTCCGAAGCTGTTTTTTCCAACCATGGACCCGACCGCCGCACTCCTCGCTTCGCTGGCCACGTTCGGCGTCGGGCTCGCCGCGCGGCCGCTTGGCGCAATCATCTGCGGCCATCTCGGCGACAAGCTCGGACGACGGAACCTGTTGCTGGCAACCGTGACGGTGATGGGACTAGCATCGGTTCTGATCGGCCTCTTGCCAACCTATGCGAGCATCGGGGTGTGGGCGCCGATCCTTCTCGTCACGCTGCGCATCATTCAAGGCTTCGCGCTCGGCGGCGAATCGACGGGCGCGCAGTTGATGGCGCTTGAACACGCGCCTCCGGACCGCCGCGGCAAGTATTCGGGCCTCCTCGGCACCTGCTCGCCGCTAAGCCAGATCCTGGCGAACGCGGTTCTGTTCCTGCTCGCCTCGACCATGGCCGCGGCCGACTTCGATTCTTATGGCTGGCGTATCCCCTTTCTGCTGAGCTTCGTTCTCGTTGCCGTGGGTCTCTATATCCGCTTGAAGGTCAGCGAGACGCCGGCCTTTGTCGCGCTGGAACAAACCAAAGTGGTCGAAGTCGGCAGCCCATTGCGAGATGCAATCCGGTTGCATTGGCGGGAAGTCTTGCGTTGGATGTTCTTCTTTTGCGGACCGGCTGCGATCTTCTACCTCATCGTCGTTTATTCGCTGAGCTACATAACGGGCCCGCTTGGGATTCCGAAGCAAACCGGATTTGCGCTTTTGATGGGCGCGAATGTCTGCGCGATCGTCGGTGCGATGGCTGGCGGGCTGCTCAGCGACCGGATCGGGCGCAAGTACGCGCTTGCGGTCGGATCATGCGCGACGCTGGTCATTCTCTTCATCTATTTCCCGATCCTGGAGACGAAGAGCTTCATTCCCATGCTGATCATCATGGGCCTGTTCCTCGGCTTCACGCAGTTCCAGAGCGGGATTCAGCCGGTTGCCTTTGCGGAGGCATTCCCAACCAATGTTCGCTATTCGGGGTCAGCGCTGGCATATACCGGCGCAAACCTGATCGCCGGCGGACCGATGCCGGTTCTCGCAGTGTGGCTCGTCAGCCTCGCTGGGGGCTCGCCCTGGGGTGTCGTGGCTCTGTGCGTCGCCTGGAACCTGTTGTCACTCGCGATGATTCTCACCGCACCGGAAACGCGCGGCACCGACTTGAATCGCGTCGACAGCGTTCGCATGCTCGTAGGCGAAGCGGCATAGCATAGTGCGCGTTCCTCCCGCACAAGCCTTCACGGATGCTTGAGATGAATTCGGTCTTCATTCTTAATGGTTCGAACTTGAACATGCTCGGCAAGCGCGAGCCGCACCTCTACGGTACGACAACGCTTGCCGAGATCGAAGCAAAATGCCTGACGCTGGCAAAGGAGCTTAGCCTCCATTGCGAGTTCCGGCAGACCAACCACGAAGGGCAAATGGTCGATTGGCTGCAGGAAGCCTCCGAGAAGGAGGCCGCCGTGATCATAAATCCCGCGGGCTTCTCTTTCGGCTCCGTGCCGATCTTCGACGCGCTCAAACTTATTCAGAAGCCGCTGATCGAAGTGCACATCACGAACATCCATAAACGCGAGAAGCTCTATCAGCATTCGCTGGTATCGACGATTGCGACAGGTGTGATTTGCGGCCTCGGTCCGGAGGGCTACCTTCTTGCGATGAGAGCGGCCGCGTCGGCACTCGCCAACGCCGCCCCTTGACATTTTTGGAAAATAATCCTACATATCCGTCGTTCCCGCCCACTTAAGGGCGTCGTCCGGTTTCGGTGCCGGGCGGTGCGGGCGGGAGTGGCGCCTGCGGCGTGGGCATCCGAACCCGCGCCCCGGGAGGCTCTTGCAAACGGCGTCTTGCCGAGACCCGTAAGCGGCGAAACCTGCTTGCGCGGAGGAGGACAAGCGCCGAGTGACCCGCCCGCC
>JAXDOA010000688.1:0-2919 GCA_034669125.1 Hyphomicrobiales bacterium | reverse complement strand
ACCCTCCGCCTGTTCCTGAACGCTGAAATGAAGGGCCTCAATGCAGCTAAGCTGCACAAGCCTCCTTTCCGACTGCTGCGGTGAGGCAGCTTGCGATATTCCGATGTGATGTCGTTCCCTCCATCGTGGCAATTTAGAAACTTGCCATAAACGGCCTTCTGGGAGATTGCGCCCGCGAAGTCTTATTTCCGGAAAGTGCGATGGCCTCGCGCAAACTGCTGGGTCAGTTTAAATGTTGTCGCCAGGTTTTTCCCAAAAGTTCCGGAGCCACCAAGCTGGCCAAAGCGATTTTGCCGAACACGAGATGCCGGTGTGGCTTCAAAACCCTATCGGATTGCGCCGGTTTTGAAACCGGAAGGCCTTAACGCCCTCCATACGAGGCGTAAGTTATTGATATGGCGGAGGAAGAGGGATTCGAACCCCCGAACGAGTTTCCCCGTCTACGGTTTTCAAGTTCGTTGGCGTCTGTGACCGTCAGTGACGTTCTGTTCGTAACCGTATGGTTCTGTTAGGAATTGTTTCCGTTGATTTGACACTCAGTACCATCCTGTTTCAGCCCGTGGTGTTCCTCCCGTTTGCACGGGCGTTTGCACGGCCTTTCGTTTTCAATCTCGAACGCAAAGTGAATACAGGGTTCGTCCATTATTCGGACCTACTGGCTTTACGGATTGGTTGGTGTAAAAGGACTTCGCGGGCGCGTCCGGCAGATTCACTTCAACGAGTCGCGCGTTTATCTGGCCAATCATGATGCCCGCGCGGCGTTAACTCTTCTGGAATGTGGCGCGTGCACAGATTGGACCAGATAAACGCTTTGAAACCGGCCAATCAGCTTGATTTTAGGTCGCTTACGCTCAGAGCTACGGGCAAGCAGATTGGCCGGTTTTAAAACAGTTACACGGCCAAGTGGGATCTCTTCCGCGGGCGATCGCCGGAACCGCGCCTGGCTGTCTTATGCAACGACTCGTCAGACACACTTCGGCAAAAACGGCGGCGTCCGACAAATGGCGTAAGGCCTGATAAAGTTGGGCGCGATGCGCTTGCCGGTGGTCCTGAGTTCCAGTTCCTGCGGACACCGACCTTTGATCTCCCGTAACCGTTCGACGGAGTATTGTGTGGTGTTATTTTCGACTACCACATTGGCAAGAATGCCCCAGTAGACAAGTCTGCTGCAGTCCGTCGCGTCACCAAACAAAATGGTTCGTCAGAAGAATTCGTGGGTGGATACCGGCTCAGGTAGCTTGCCAAGTGAGTGATAGAGGGCGAGTTCGAGGCAGCGGAAGGTTCGAAAGCCATAGGATTTTCTCATAGTGACTTTGGCTTTGTTGTTGAGGCCCTCGACGACGCCGCTGGAAAGCATCTTCTGAGCGCGGAAATAATTCAGGATGAGCTCGCGGTGGTCGCGCAGTGATCTCGCGATCTTCTTCATCGGGTCGATGCGGGAACGCATGACCTGGCGGCACCACTGATCGAGGAACTTTCCGGCCCAGGTGGGCGAGTTGTAATCCCAGAGCTGCTGAAAAGTCTCCTTAAGAAGGTAGGCGCGGACGGTCTTCAGGTTGTAGCGGAGCAGATCGCGCAGGCGGAAGCGCTGCTCGCTCTTCAGGTTCTCTTCACGTTTGAGCAGCAACCAGCGGGATTTCTTCAGCACGGGTGCGAAGCCCTCGCGCGCCATGCGACGCGATTCTCCGGCACGGACTTCGTCGAGCGCCTTGTTCATCTTCGCCACGATATGAAACCGGTCGAGAATGTGAATGGCATCGGAGCACTTCTCGCGGATGACCTTGAGATAGGGCTCCCACATATCGGAGCAGACGAAGACGATCTTCGAAGCCAGTTCGTCGCCGATGACAGTGAAGAATCCCCGAAAGGATTCGATGGTCCGCTCGCGGCCTACCCAGAGCAGGCGGGTGACGTCGAGATCGAGCTGATAAACCAGCGTCAGATATTTGTGGCCTTTGGCGTACTGAATCTCGTCGACCCCGATGGCGTCGATTCGGCCGAACACCCGGTGCTGCAGCCCGTAGGTGACGACATGTTCGACAGCGTCAAAGACCTTGTCCCATGAAGTGCGAAACGCCTCGGCCGTCTCTTTCCAGGAAAGCCGGCGGGCCCAGCGGGCCAGAAACAGCATGTAGGAGCGGGTCAGAGTGCGCTTGCCGTCACCCCACGGAACCTCTTCGACGACAGCAGTTTCGCAGCGGGGGCAATCGACGCGCCGCATAGTGTAGAGCAGGAACACAAGATATCCCCAGAGAGGAATAAACTCGAAACGCCTTTCGGTGAGCCGATCGTATCCGGGCGCGGGCAGATGACAGCGTGAACAGACTGGCCTGGAGCCCTTGCGGGGACGCACTGCGATCTCGATGCTCTTGCTGTCGGCACTGAAACGGGCCTGCGAGTAGACGAATCCAGGAAAGCGGTGGCAGCGATTTAGAATCGTGATGAGCTGCAGCATGAAGTGGAAGACGGCGATAGCGCGAACTCCCAGGATAAACCGAACCGCCGCTGCACCGCGCCACAATCTGGAGCATTACTGTCGGGATCTGGACGGCTGGCCTCGCTCGTGGATGGGGCTGGAAAAAGATCTGCCGCCGGGCGAGCAACTACTGGCGTTGCTCCGCCCGTTTCTCGAATACCTCGCTGCGTCGGACCTGTCGCCGAACACGATACAGAAACACGTCGATAACATCTGGATGCTCGGTGGGGAGTTCATCCGCGACCTCCACAACGATCCTCCTCTCAGAAAACGACCCGTGGAGTCGGTCCTCTTCAAGATGATCGAATACGGTGGGCCGCTTCTCTATCAGGCGGCGAAGATCAGCAGAGATCCTTCGATTCCACCTGCAGAAAACTCCGGCGGTTCCTAACAGAGACGGCTCGCTGACGCTTGCCGTCACCCACAGATTCCTCCGACGAGGC
>JAXDOA010000687.1:0-2625 GCA_034669125.1 Hyphomicrobiales bacterium | reverse complement strand
CCGCTGTACTGCGGTAGTTGGGGCAGCAATTCCATTAACGCCGTCGCCGCCTTCATGCCATATTTCCTCGGCGGAGGGCCGGACGACTACGCGCGTGATGCCGACGTGCAAGAGCTGCTGAAAAAGGCCGGAACCAGCGTCGACCCGGAGCTGCGCCGGCAAGCCTATAGCGAGGCAATCCGCCTGGCCACTGAACGGGCTGATTTCATCCCGCTGTTCAGCGCCGTCCGCTATGTCGCCTTTTCAAAGCAGCTGAATTTCCAGGGCTTCCCGGACGATCTGCCGCGCTTCTATTTGTCCAGCTGGAAGTAAGACATCGGGCTCTCTCGCCGGATAGCGCAGCCGTGACATGCATCGGATGGCGCGCGAGACGGCTGGACTACCTGTAATACCACTGCTCCGGATGGCCGCTCCACGGCGTGCGGCAATGTTGCGCGACGCAGGTGCGGGCCGGCACGTTCTCCAGCCGCTCGTTCACGACCCGCGTGCCCATATAGGCCGGTGACTGGCCGACCACGCCGATCGACCAGACCTGGTCGACCAAGAGCTTCCAGATTTCCTGCGCTATTTCGACGCGGCGTTGTTCAGGCTGGCTGGCCGCGCTGCGCAGCAGCTCGAAACCTTTCAATAACTCCGGATCGGTCGGCTTGATGCCGGCCGCGCCGTTGCTGGCGTACCATTGCGCGTAAGCGGCACCGCCGAAGCTCGATTGCGGGTCGATCGGAAGCACCGGTATCGTGTAGAGATACAGGCTCTCCGAGCCGTTGTTGCTCCACAACACGATCTGGTTCTGGTCGTTGCGCACGCGCGTATAGAAGAGGCTGCGCTCGAACAGCCGCATTTCCGCCCAGATGCCGATCGCGCGCCACTGCTGGATGATCATCTCGGCCTGTTGCGGCCAGGTCGGCGACAGTGTTTGCGCGACGTCGATCTGCAGACGCAGCCGCTCGCCATTGTCGGTGCGCAGCCGGAAACCCTCCGCGTCTTTTTTCTTGAGGCCGATCGCATCCAGCATGGCGTTGGCCTTGGCGACATCCAGCGTGGCCCAGCGCTGACGGTAATCCTTGCCCGGGCTTTCCGGGATGTTGTCGGCCGGGATCGGCGTGCCCGTGACGCCCAGACCGAGGAAGAAGGCCTCGTTGACCTGCTCGCGGTCGATGCCGAGCGCCAGCGCCCGGCGGAATTCGAGATTGGCAAACCATTTCTGGATTTCGGCATCGAGCCGATAGGCGAAATTGAATTTCAATTCGGAATCCGAGCCGTTGAAGCCGGGATCGAGATGCACCTTGTATTTGCTGCGCGCGGCGTTTTCCAGAAACACCGGCAATTTCGCCAGATCGATGAAGCGCTCCATATAGTCGTACTCGCCGGCGATGGCGCGGAGATTGATCACTTCCGGATTCTCGGCCAGCGTGAGCTGGACCTTGTCGAGATAGGGCAGCTGGTTGCCCGCGGTGTCGACGGTCCAGAAATAGGGATTGCGCTCGAGTACCCAGGTCTGGCTGTTGATCGGCTGCACCATCCGCCACGCCGAGATGGTCGGCACCTCCGGATTGAGCCGCCAGTCGGATTTGATCTTGAAGACCTGCGCCCAGTTGTCGAAGCCCGTGGCCTTGGCCTTCTCGTTGAGGCTTTCGGCCGAACTGTATTTCGGCAGGAACTGCTTCAGATAATGCGCGGGGGCATAGAGGCCCAGCTCGCGCTCTTCCGATTGCAGCCGCGACTGTCCGCCGCCGACCTGAGTGTCGCCGGCGAGCTGGCTGGCGAACAGGAAGTGCGGGTCGTCGAACTCGAACAGCACGGTGGTCTCGTCGACCTTGCTGATCCGCCCGGGCTTGCCGTTGCTCGACAGTTCGGGCGCCGCCGATTTGATGAGGTCCTTGTTGCGGTACATGTCCTCGTACCAGAACATGAAATCGTCGGCGGTGAACGGCGCGCCGTCCGACCATTTCATGCCCTTGCGCAGGAACAGGGTGGTGCGGCGGCCGTCGGCGCTGGTCTCCCAGCCCTTCGCCACGTTGGGCACAATGCCGGTGCCGTTGACGTCCCAGAACAGGAGCTTGTCGGAGGCCCGCACGCGGTTGCCGTTCTCGCTGTCGCCGGGCCCGAGAAAGCCGCGCCGCCAGGTGCCGCCGTATTTGCCGACGCTGCGCAGCGGCTTCAGGACCATCGGTTCCTGTGGAAGACGCTGCTCCACCGGCGGCAATTTGCCGGCCTTGACCAGTTCAGTGAGCGCCGGCGCCTCGCCGAATTTCTTCGGCCATTGCGCCGGGTCGGTGACGAGCGTCGGGTTCTCCAGTTTTCCGACCAGACCGGATTGGGACAGGTCCGGCTGCTGCGCGGCAGCCGCGCCCGAGAGCAGCGCCGTCAGAGCCATCAGGATCAATCGCATGACATTTCCCTCTTGTTATTCAGGCCACGCCGCGGAGCGACAACTCCGCGCTTCGGTGGCATGCGCTCCAGTGCGCGGGTGCAATTTCTCGTAAAGCCGGAAGTTCGGTGCGGCAGCGATCCACGGCGTAGGGACAGCGCGGATGAAACGCGCAGCCGGGGGGCGGATTGGCCGGATCGCCAATTTCGCCGGCGGGCGCACTGGTCTGGTCGCGCAGCCCCGGATCGGCTTTC
>JAXDOA010000686.1:0-2941 GCA_034669125.1 Hyphomicrobiales bacterium | reverse complement strand
TCATGCCGCGCTTGCGCATAGCGCAGCTCCGGCTTGTCGCCGAGCGTGAACAAAGCCTCCTTGCAGCCGAGTGCCGCGCCGGCTTCGGCGATTGCAACAACCTCGTCGATCGAGAGATACGCCCGCTCACCCTTGCGCGGCGGGTGGGCGAATGTGCAGTAATGGCAGACGTCGCGGCAAAGTTGCGTCAGCGGAATGAAGACTTTCTTCGAGAACGAGACGAGCTGCCCATGGGCTTTATCCCGGCGGCGGGATGCGGCCTGCATGAGTTCGTCGAGCCCGCCACTTAGATCAAGCTCATCTATCTCTGACGACGTGAGACGCGCTCCATCGGCAGCTCGTGCAAGAAGGGTCATTGTCCGGTGACGCCCACTCATTGTGCCGTCGCCAGACGATCCGGCGTGCGCACTTCGCCGAACAGCTCACGCAGGTAGGTGCCGGTGCGCGTTGGATGCGGGGCGCTAAATTCCCGCAAATCCTCGGGCCGATCGATATCGTACAGGAGCGACCGCGTTTCAAAAACGCGCGGATCGAGTCCGGCGCCATTGGCGGCTGCCATATGTCTCATGAAACTTCCCGGACCAAAGCAGGGGGCGATTGCATCGATCGGCGCACAGCCTAAAAGATTGGTTCCGCCATCGCGAGCCGCAGGGACGAGAGCGACCAAGGGTCCGCTCAGCGCCTCCACGATCGGCTGCAATCCGTTGGCCTCAATTTGCGGCACGTCGCTTGGTATCACGACCATCGCGTCAGCACCCCATCTCCGCAAAAGCGGCAGCGCCAGCAGCACGGCTTCGTTCGGGCCTTCGTCCAGAGGATCGTCTATCGACTCCACACGATGAGCGCGTGCGACTTCCCTCGCCTCGTTGTCGCCACTCACGACAACGATGCCTGCGAGTCCGTCCACCTGCCGCAAGCCTACGAGAACGTCGCCGAGCATGGCCCTTACCAGCTCGACCCGCTGTCTTGCATCCAGCACAGGCCCAAGCCGTGCCTTTGCTCGCGCGAAGCTTTTCACCGGCACGATTGCCCAGATACGCCTTTGCGCTTTCATTGCACCCGCAACCCACGCCGCGTCTGCGCTCGCGACGATGCGAGCTGCCGGGCGAATTCAAGCACATCACGCGCCAGTGAGACGCGATCCGCAAGCGTGTTCATCAGGGTTGCGGTCGCGAGCGTTGGAACGGGCAGCCCTCGAGCTTCAGCTTCATCCGCTCGGTCGATGATCAGCCCATCGATGATGCCCGCGTAGTGGCACGCGATCGCGCGGTTCGTCGCGGCGATGCCGAGCTCGCCCATGATCTTCGTCGTCGGGCCCTTGATGGCTGAGCCACCGATGATCGGCGATACCGCCACGATCGGCTTGTCCGCTGCCTGCAACAGCTGCCGCATTGCCGCGACGGCAAGAATCGGGTCGACGCTGAGGTAAGGGTTTGACGGACAGATCACGATTGCGGCGAGGTCCGGCCGCTGGAGCGCCGCAGCAATTTCCGGCGAAGGGCGCGCCGTGTCTGCGCCCTCGAAGCTGATCGCGCGCACGACGGGCGCGCAGCGTAGCCCAACAAAATATTTCTGGAACGGCAGCGCGCCGTCGTCCGTGATGACAATCGTCCGCACGGGGTTGTCCGACATAGGCAGTATCTCTGCGGATATGCCGAGCCCCTGTCCGATCTCTGTAACGATACGCGTCGGCCCCTGCCCTTCCGCCCGCCGGCGGGTGCGCTCGATGTGCAGCGCGAGATCGCGGTCGCCGAGATTGAACCAAGTCTCCCCGCCGAGTTCCGCCAGCGCGGACATGAAATTCCATGTCTCGTTCGCCCGGCCCCACCCGCGTTCGGGATCGTTCAGATCGGCAAGCGTATAAAGCACGGTGTCGACGTCGGGCGAGATCGCGAGGCCGAGATGTTCGAAATCATCCCCGGTGTTGACGATCACGGTCAGTTTCGGCCCAAGCAGCTCGTAGAGCCCGCGTGCCAGCTTCGCGCCGCCGACACCGCCGCATAGCGCAACGACTCGCTCGCGCTCGCCGCTCATCGAAACAGGTCCTGTCCCTTAGGCCTTATCAGAGAAGCAGCATTGCGGAGCTCTCCCCTTGCGCCAAACCCTCGCACATGCACAACGGGCAGACCCTCCGCCGACTGTCCCATGACGAGCGACGCCCCGGCTGCAAGTTCATCCGCAAGCGCGACCTCCGTGACGCGCAACGCGCGCCCGTAAAGGTCGGGCGCGCCAACGAGACTCTGCAGCGACGGAATGCCGGCGGCACCGATCGCGACGCCCACCACGCCGTTTCGCCATGGCCGGCCGAAACTGTCGTTGATCACCACGCCGATGTCTGCCTTATGGCGTGCATCGAGTCCGGCCTTGAGACGCGATGAGCTCGCATCGGGATCGCGCGGCAGCAGCAGAATCTCCTCGCCTGAACCGTCGCCTACGTTGGATTGATCGATACCTGCGTTTGCCATGACGAACCCAAGGCGATGCGCAACGATGAGCACACCAGGCGCTGCGCGCACCACCTCCGTGCTCTCCGACAGGATGGCTTCTATATGCCGAGGGTCCTTGCCAACAAGCTTTGAAAGACGGTGCGCTTCGGAGGACGGCTCGAAAGCCGACAAGGCGAACGAGCGGCCTTCGGCTTTCGAGACGATCTTCTGTGCGATGACGAGCACGTCGCCATCGGCAAGACCGAGATCGGCGCGACGGAGCGCTGCAGTGATGATGTCGGCGAGATCGTCGCCTTGCACGACGCGCGGGATGCCGGGAAGACCCGTATAAGTCATACGCCTCAGGCTATTCACCGCCCGACTTCAGGTTAGTTGCCGCAATCGCGGCAGAACCTGCTCCGCATATAGCCTGATGAAGCGCGCCTGATCCCGTCCGGGCGCATGGAACACCAAATGGCGAAAGCCAAGGTCGATGTACGTCTTGATGCGGGCGA
>JAXDOA010000685.1:0-7008 GCA_034669125.1 Hyphomicrobiales bacterium | reverse complement strand
GTGATCCGCACCGGCACGATGCGCCAGGCGCTCCACACGAACAGAGTGAGCGGCGCCTCCATCGGCACGATTTCGAGCATGCCGGCGGACGCGATCGCGTGATTGGAGAGGATCGTCGCCAGCGGTGGATAGAGGATGGTCTCCAACGCCGCGAGCTGCGGGAAGATGCCCGACTGAAGCACCGTTGCATCGTTGGTTTCGAGCTGATCGGTCGCGTCGATTTCGGCGTCGAGCTTGAAAGTTTCGACCGGGGGACCTCTGAGACGCAGCGCCTCCGAGCGGTCGCCGCCGCCGCTCGCATCCGCTGCCATGGCCTGCACTTGCAAGGTCCGCGACAGCTGATCCGGATTGTACTGCAGCACGATGATACGCATGACGACCGAGGTGACGGGGTCAAGCAGGACGAGACCGCCCTTGAGGATGTGAGGTGAATCGGGAAATGTGGTCATCGGGTGCCGCGTGTCGCGCGATCGAGCGGACGGCTCTGCGAACGCAAAACGTCGTGCACGATCGGCGGCGCATGCTCATCCTTTTGGCCGCGGTTCTCCGTACGTCGCAACAGAGTTTTAGTCGCGCAGTCCTGGCACGAACCGCCGCAGGCGCATCGGCGCTGCAACAGCGGACCGCTATCCATGGTTCTGCGCATCTGGGGCTGGCGCATCATCATCGTCGCCGCTCGCCTCCGATCCCGCCATAGACGGCCTGCGCGATCGCCGTGCCGAGCTGCACCGGATTGCGCGCCGTCTGCATTTGCGGCGCCTCGAGCGAAGGAATGGCGGTGCCGGCGGCAAACGCCGGCGCAAGACCACCGAGCGCGATGCGTTCGCCAAGCTCCCGCTCCAGCGCGACGCGCAACGCGGCTCGCGCGCCATGCGGCACATCGAGCCCGTCGAGCACGAGCCGGTCGATGTGGAGGCGCACCTTCATCGGGTCAGCTCCACGACTTTGTCGCTCCACTTGAAGTCGGCCTCGTGCACCGGCTTGCCGATCTTGCGCAGTTCCGTCCGCGCCGCATCAAGGACGATCGGCATCGTCACCGGCGGCCCCCGCTTGGCGGCGAGGAAGGCTGCCGAGAGGGCGACGTTATGTATGCTTCCGCCGGTCAACGGCAGTCTCGCCAGCCGATCGAAGTCCAGTCCTTCGGTCGGCACCTGCGCCGGAAACGCGCGCTGCCACATCGCGCGCCGCTCTTCCGGGCCTGGAAATGCAAAATTGACGACAAATCGCAGCCGCCGATAAAAGCCCGGATCGATCGCGCTTTTCATGTTGGTCGCCAAAATTGCGAGGCCTCGATAAGCCTCGATTCGCTGCAGCAGGAAGTTGATCTCGATGTTGGCGAAGCGATCCTGACTCTGCTGCACTTCCGTGCGTTTGCCGAACAACGCATCGGCCTCGTCGAAAAAAAGGATGCTGCTCGAATCCTCCGCAGCGTTGAAAAGCTGCTGCAAGTTCTTCTCGGTCTCTCCCACCCATTTGCTGACGATGGATGACAGATCGATTCGATGAAGGCTGAGGTTGAGCTCGTTCGCGATCACTTCGGCCGCCATGGTCTTGCCGGTTCCGCTTTCACCGGCGAAGAGAGCGCTGATGCCGAGGCCGCGATTCATGCGCTGTCGAAAGCCCCAATCGTCGTAGACCCTGCCGCGTCCATCGACGTGTGCCGCGATCTGGCGTAGAAGCACGACTTCCGAGGCGGGCAGGACCAAGTCTTCCCAGGTCGCCTTTGCGTCCACGCGTTGCGCCAGCGCATCAACATTCAGCCGCGTGTGCCGGGCGGCTCGCGTCCAAATCCGATCGCGCAGCGGCCTCGCATCTTCATCGGCCAGTGCGTCGGCGCCAATGCGCGCGATCGCCGGGAGGCTTAGCGAGAATTGCGAGGCGAGCTGCGCGGCCTCGCTTTCGCGACCTTCCCCAAGTGTTGTCGTCCAGAGACCGCGTTGTTCGGCAGCCGTCGGCTTGTCGACGTCGAATGAGCGGCTTCCCTGCGGGACCGGCCACGTCTCGCGCGCCTCGACGAACACGACGCCGCCGACATGCATGAGAAATCGTCGCAACGGCGTTGCGTGCGCATCCGCCGAACGGTCGACATCTGATGCTTCGAGATATAGTGCAACCGGCATGAGCAGCGTCTCGCGCTGCCAAAGGCGCACGAGCGTATCGAGGTCAGCAGGCTGTGCCGGCAAAAGCTCAGCGGGCATCCGATAGAGGTTTGCGCCAAGCCGGCGAGCGGACGCGCGAGCGACCGCCTGCTTGCTGGCGGAATCCGGGCCAAGGAGTTGTATCGGTCGAAGCTGCGGCTGGTCGCGCTCAAGCGCGCCAACGATCTCGTCAGCCACTCCTTGCTGGGAGGCAGGCAGTTCGTCCGTCGCGTTCGCGGGCCCAAGCGGCGTCACGAATGGCGCAATCCTGTCGTCGAGATGATTGAGACCTTTGGCGAAATTTACAATCCGTTCGTCGGCTCGAAGCGCGGTCGAAGTCAGCGGATGCGTCCACGGTCGGTTCAGCTCGAGCAGACGCCAATGTCGGAGCGGATTCTCGGGCGAGCGTGCATCCCATGCCGGCGCATCGAAGAGTGCGAAAGCAAGCCCGAATGTGGGAAAAGGCAGCGATGCATCGTCCTGCGCCTCCGCGCACAATCCCGCAATGCGCGTGTCGAGTTCCATCGCCACCGCCAGCAGCAGGACATCGCGCTCGAACTGCGACAGGTTGAACGCGTTTGCGAGCACGCGTAACGCAGGCGGCGGGTCGATCCCTTCTGCCGCCCGCAGGCGCTCGTATGCTTCGTTGACGGAAGCCTCCGACACTTCGAACGACGGCGACGGCAGCAGAAGCGGCGGGGCGTTTGTTTCAGGCTCAGGCGGGCTGGCGCGAACGCGGGTGCGACGGAATCTCCACCACATCGGATGGGCGTCCGCATCCGATGCCGCGGCGGCGGTTGCATGGCCGTGTGGCAGGGCCTTGCCCAGCGCGGCGTTCTGCATCGGCATCGTGGTATGGCGCTGAAGCAGGAGCCGCAGCCATTCGATTGCCGCGGACAGATAGGCGTCGTTGCTTTCCTGCCATGTAGCGAGATCTGAAGCTGTCATGGCTTCACCTCGACGCTCTGATCAGGATCGAAGTCGATGACGTCGCCGGTCTTCTTCATCGGCAGTGAATCGATCCCGTCCACCCGCAAGCGGATGCGATGGACGCCGACCGCATTGCCGGGAACGTCGGCCGTGATGGTGGACGGCGCGTCCGCATTCGCGGGTGCGGCCAAATCCCTTGGTGCGATCTGGGCGTCGTCGAAGATGACGATGCCCGTCTGGCTCGGATGCACCTGTGGCAGCACCGTGAGCGTCACCTCGAACCACGCCGCAGGCGGCTGCACGGTGGAAGGTGCGACCTTGATCGAAGGCGCAAGCAGGAACGGCACCTCGTTCGTCGCCCACGATGACTTGCCGGGCCGCGTCACACTGAGCCAAAGCGAGTAGATTCCGGCCGGCCAGGCCGCGGCGATTCCCGGCGCCGAATTCGCGGCCGGGAGCGTCACCCGCAACTGATTTCCATTGACCATGGTTGTGGCAAGCGATTGCGGCTGCGGCATAAGCGGATGGCGCAGCATCGCGGTGGCACCGCCGAGATCGAGACGTTCGCCGGCGATAACGATGTCATCGCCGAGCACGGCCGCATTGAAGCCGCTCGCCGGGACCGCCGAGTCGAGGACCGGCGGCGCTGCGGCGACCGCGTCGACGCCGCGATCGTCGGGCCCGCGCTTGAGCACGGGTAAAGCCGACGGCGTCGGAGCCTGGCTGTCGATCAGCACGACTGTCACCAGATAGGCCGCAGAAACCCGGTACTGCGTCTGGAAGACCGTCCACAGCTTCGAGATATCGTCGATCGAAAGCTGCCGCGGCGTCACCGTGATGCGCTCGATCTGGTTTTGAACGCGTGCCTTCTTCAGCACGTCGAAGAATTTCTGCCGCGGCACCATTCCGACGTCGTGAAGGATGCGCATCGCCTGACCGAGGAAGAAATGCGCGACTTCCTCGCGATCATCCTCGCCATAGGCGCTGATCAGATATTCCAGATTGAGTGCGAGCGGCGGCGCGTCGCGTTCCCCGGGCTTGCCTTGCACCGGCATCGACAGATTGCGCCAGGCGGCATTCACGTCGGTGCGATAGAGGAACAGGTTAACGACGTTCTCTGTCTGGCGCCGCTCGCGCACCTTGCAGGGCGGCAGCGTCTCGATGTAGCGCTCCTTCGTCAGGTCGCCGGAGAGAACGTCGATTCCCCATTTGTGGGGAATTCCCTCTTCGAGGAGCTGGCGTAACGTCTGCGTCACGGCGGTGACGGCGAGCTCGGTGCTCACGGGCGCCCCTTCCGTTTGGCGACGTATTCCTCGATCGTCATGATCGGGCTTCGGCGCGGCGCGGGGGCCGTGGCGGCCGGCGGCGTCACGGCGCGCACCTCGATGCGGCCGATCGAGACATGAACCACGGGCTCCTGAGGCGCCGCCACGCTGTCGGTCTCCATACGAGTGTGCGCGCGAAGGGTTCGAGCCGGTGCCGGGGAGCGCCGGGCCACAGGCTCGCGTGTTTCGATTATGGGTGGTGGTCCTTGCCGCCCGCTTGCTTCCTCAGGCGCGAGCGGCGGTACTTGATCGTAGCGGTGCCGCTTGTCGCGCAGCGGCTCTTCTTTTGTCGGCGAGGCCGCAACGGCAATTTGTCTTGCGATCGGCAGTTCAGTGAATTCAACATCGCGCTTGGCCGCGACACCGCGTTCTTCGGCGCCAAGGATGTCGGGTTGCGCCGGGGGCGGATCCCGGGCGCGCATCGGCTCACGCAGGTCTCGAATTGCAGGTACCGGGTCGGGTAGGGTCGGTGTCTCGGACGCGGGCGTGGCGTGCGGCCGCGCGTCAGTGGGGCCCGACCGCGCAGGCCAATCACGCGTCGGCGCGGGCCGTGGCAGCGGCACTTCCGTGTCAGCGATCGGTTCAAGGGGCGTGGCCTGACGCGGGGCGCGGACCGGTTCCGCCACCGTGGGCTGCGCGTGCGGCGACTGCATCGGCGCGCCGACCTCTCTTGTGTCGCTCGTCTCGTGCGGTCGCGCCTCCGGGACGATCGGCGAGGGGGGTGCGTCGCCGCCATCAGGCTCGTAACGCATGCGCGTGCGCGGGCGCAGCGTCGGCGCGGCGAGCGTGCGGGCGGCGAGATTCGTCAGAAAGTCGCTCACCGCACCATCTCCAGATACGACTCCCGTCGCGCCGGTGTAAGCTGCAGAATTTCGCTTTCGCTCCAGCCATAGGCGGAAGCGAGGAGATGCACGTCGCCAAAAATTCTGCGCGCGCTCGCCGACAGCTCGTTCCAAAGGAACGTCACGATGTCGAACGGCTCGCGCCAGCCGTGATTGCACCACGGACAATCGACGTCGATGGCGACATCGGCTTGCGGATCGAGTTCCGCCATGTGTCCCGTGACCGCTTCCACGACGGCCGCCGGCAGCTCATCGGAGGCGACCGGCTCGCCGTCGCGCGTCGCTTGCGTCACGCAGCGCGTCAACAGCATCGCACGCGCGGTGGCGATGTCACCCGCAGACTCGATCGCGACGGCATCGCTGCCGTTCGGTACGCGAAACTCGACCTCGATACCTTGGACATGCACGGTGCCGATCAGCATCTCAGCGGATTCGCGCCGCACGTCCGTCGCCCCGAACGTCAATTCCACTTCCCCGCGGCAGGACGGGCATGCCGTGAGGCCGGTAAAGCGGCTGCCGAACAGACGCTCGCGCAAATCAAGGAGCAAAGCGTCGCGGCGGCCGACGGAAAGCAACGCCGTATCTCGCACGGCCTGCGGTGATTCTCCCGCAAGTAGCGCGAGCGCGCGCCCGCCCGCGCGCCGACCCTCGCCTTTTTCCCACAGCGCCAGCAGGTCCTGCGGTGAAGGCGCGTCCATCACACGATCACACCGTGTCGCCTGCGAATTCAGGCTCGGGATCGATCGATAGGGCAACATCGCGCTTCCACCCCTCGTTCTCGATCTTGATGTGCTCGATCGCGATCGCATTCGCGTTGGCGTCGAGATCGGGAAGCGCCTGGAACTCGGAGACCCAGCAGCGGAAGACGAAATAGCGCATCACAGGCTGCCCGGCCTCGTTGCGCAGTTCGATCGTGATGTCGCGGCGGAAATTGCCGAGCGCGGACTCGCCGGGCGCCTGCGCCTGGAAGAACCAAACCTGGTTTGCCCATTTCTCGAATTCACGGTCGGCGGTGACGCCGCGCTCGAGTGTGATCGGGTCGAACTCGGTGCGCCCTGGCGATTTCCGGCTGGTGCTCGGGTCGGCACCCTCGCGATGCTTGACGACCTCGGTCGTTTTCTTGAGGCCGCCAACCTTGCTGATGCCGGCGACGACATTGTTGCCGAACTTCACCACGAATTTGAAATTCTTGTAGGGATCGAAGCGAACCGCGGGCATGCGCCTCTCCTGTCAAATACGCGAGATTAGGTCTGAATCTGGCCGGCCATCTGTTGGATTTTTAAAACGACGAACTCGGCGGGCTTCAGCGGCGCAAAGCCGACGACGACATTGACGATGCCGAGATTGATGTCGCTCTGCGTCGTCGTGTCCTTGTCGGATTTGACGAAATAGGCGTCGCCCGCCGACGTGCCCTGGAACGCTCCCTGGCGGAAGAGGTCGTGCATGAACGCCCCGACATTGAGCCGGATCTGGCCCCACAGCGGCTCGTCGTTCGGCTCGAACACGACCCATTTCAGGCCGCGGAAAAGGCTCTCCTCGATGTAGAGTGCCAATCGGCGAACCGGAACATACTTGTACTCGTCGCCGAGCATGTCGGCGCCGCGCATGGTGCGCGCACCCCACACGATATTGCCGATGATCGGGAAGCTGCGCAGGCAGTTGAGGCCCAGCGGATTCAGCTCGCCGTTCTCCAGGTCGGTCAGGTGAACCGAAAGGTCGCGCGCCCCATTCAGCGAGGCATCAATGCCGGCGGGCGCTTTCCAGACGCCGCGC
>JAXDOA010000684.1:0-2929 GCA_034669125.1 Hyphomicrobiales bacterium | reverse complement strand
CATCGTGTGGGCGATCCCCACGCTCGTGATCACTTTCCTGGGCGGCATTGCCTGGTTTGGCTCGCATGCACTCGATCCGTACAAGCCGCTTGCATCGACGACGAAGCCAATCGAGATCGAGGTCGTCTCGCTCGATTGGAAATGGCTGTTCATTTACCCGAACGATGGCATCGCCACGGTGAATCAGCTTGTCGTCCCCGTCGCAACGCCATTGCATTTCCGGCTGACGTCCTCGGGTGTGATGAACAGCTTTTTCATCCCCCAGCTCGGCAGCCAGATCTACACGATGGCGGGCATGACCTCGCAGCTCAATCTGCAAGCCGACAAGCCCGGCAACTATCTCGGCCTTTCCGCGCAATTCAGTGGCGAGGGCTTTGCCGACATGCACTTCGGCGTCAACGTTGTGCCCGCCGATGCTTATGCGAAATGGTTAGTCGACGCGAAGGCAACCGGGCCGACCCTTGATATAAGCGCTTACGCGGCACTGGCGAAGCCGAGTAAGGCGGTGGCGCCCGCGACCTATAGCGCGTTTGCACCAGGCTTGTTCGATTCCATCGTCAGCGAGACCGCATCACCTGCGCCGGGCCCGCGCAGTGGTGCTGGCGGCCAGGCTCAGCCGCTAAAGAAGGAAATGTGATGCTCGGCAAGCTGAATTGGTCGGCCATTCCGCTCGATCAGCCGGTCCCGCTGATCACGTCGCTCGTGGTCATCCTAGCCATCCTTGCGACACTTGCATGGGTTACAGCCAAAAACTATTGGCCCTATCTATGGCGCGAGTGGATCACCTCGGTCGACCACAAGCGCATCGGCATCATGTATTGCGGGCTGGCACTCTTAATGCTGATTCGCGGTTTTGCGGACGCGATCATGATGCGTGCGCAGCAGGCGCTGGCGTACAATTCGCAGGGCTATCTGCCGCCGGAGCATTTCAATCAGATATTTTCGGCACACGGCACCATTATGATCTTTTTCGTGGCAATGACTTTCATGATCGGGCTTATGAACTTTGCCGTGCCGCTTCAACTCGGCGTCAGGGATGTAGCTTTTCCAACCTTCAACTCGGTAAGCTTGTGGCTGACGGCATCGGCCGTGCTGCTCATCAACATGTCGCTTTTCGTGGGGGAGTTCGCGAAGACCGGGTGGCTGGTCTATCCGCCGCTTTCAGAACTCAAATTCTCCCCCGGCGTTGGCGTCGATTACTATCTCTGGGCGATCCAGATATCGGGCATCGGGACGCTACTGACCGGCGTCAACTTCGTGACCACGATTCTGAAGGTGCGCGCGCCGGGCATGACGCTGACGCGCATGCCGATCTTCTGCTGGACGGCGTTCGCGGCGAGCCTCCTGATCGTCGCTGCCTTTCCGATCCTGACGGCGACTCTGGGAATGCTGCTGCTCGATCGCTACCTCGGCTTCCATTTCTTCACGACCGATTTCGGCGGCAACGCGATGATGTATGTCAACCTCATCTGGGCATGGGGTCACCCCGAAGTTTATATTCTCATCCTGCCGGCCTTCGGCGTTTTCTCGGAGGTGATTTCGACCTTCTCCGGTAAGCCACTGTTTGGCTACCGCTCGATGATCATCGCCACTATGGCAATCTGCATCCTATCCTTCATGGTGTGGTTGCATCATTTCTTCACAATGGGCGCGGGAGCCGACGTCAATGCCTTCTTCGGTGTCACGACGATGATCATCGCCGTGCCGACCGGGGTGAAGATATTCAATTGGCTCTTTACGATGTGGGGCGGGCGGGTCCGGTTTGAGGTGCCGATGCTTTGGGCCCTCGCCTTTATGGTAACGTTCGTCATCGGCGGAATGACGGGCGTGCTCTTGGCGGTGCCGCCGGCCGACTTCGTCCTGCACAACTCGCTTTTCCTTGTCGCTCATTTCCACAACGTCGTGATCGGCGGCGTTCTCTTCGGCGCCTTCGCCGGATATACTTACTGGTTCCCGAAGGCTTTCGGTTTCAAGCTAGACGAGCGGCTTGGCAAGGCCGCTTTCTGGTTCTGGGTTGTCGGTTTCTATGTTGCATTCATGCCCCTCTACGTGTTGGGTCTCGCAGGCATGACGCGGCGTATGCAGCACTATGATGTCGCCGAATGGCATCCTTGGCTGATCCTTGCGGCGTGCGGCGCGGCGCTGATTCTTGCGGGGATCGGGTTTCAGATCGTGCAACTCGTCGTGTCCATTCGTAATCGGGAGTCGTTGCGAGACCGGATCGGCGATCCCTGGGATGGCCGCACTCTCGAATGGAGCATTAGTTCGCCGCCGCCGGCATTTAACTTCGCCGTCATGCCAAACGTCACCGGGGAAGAAGCCTATTGGAGCATCAAGCAAAAGGCCCTTGAGCAGCACCGCCTCGCGGACGCGCCCGACTACAAACCAATCGAAATGCCGCGTAATAGTGCCACCGGATTTGTGGTGGCGTTTTTCGCGGTCGTCACCGGGTTTGCGCTGATCTGGCACATCTGGTGGATGGTCGCTGTCGGGCTGGCGGGCGCCTTCGCAACCTTCGTTGTCTTTGCTTGGCGCGACCATACTGAATACGAGCTGCCGGCCAGCCAACTTGCGAGGATCGATGGCGAGCGGCGACAAGCTCGCCTCGCGCTCGTTGAAGGCCGCGAGCCGGGGTTTACGCGAGTCGAGCATTCGAGACCGCCCTCGCATGATCCGCACAAGCTCGGCGCGCGCGCCGAGCCCGACGGCGGGCACAAGGGCCCGGCCTCAAAGCGCATCATCACTGGTTACGGATTCTGGGTCTTCCTGCTGTCCGATTTCATCATGTTTTCGGGTTTCTACGCTGCGTATGCGGTGCTGTCGCACGCGACGGCCGGTGGACCGACCCCGGAAAAGCTCTTCGATTTAAAGACGGTCGCGCTCGAAACCGCTTTTCTTCTGCTCTCGAGCTTCGCCTGCGGCATGGCGA
>JAXDOA010000683.1:0-2644 GCA_034669125.1 Hyphomicrobiales bacterium | reverse complement strand
GTCGAGCGCACGCAGATCGGCACGAGGCCCAATCTTGCGCGCCCGATGCGGGTGCGCCGTGACGACATCATGGAGATCGACGCGGCGACGCGCGCCAATCTCGAACTCACGCGCACGCTTTCCGGCGAACGCGCCGGTTCCCTGCTGGCGACAATCGATTGTACGGCAACGCCCGCTGGCGCGCGGCTTCTTGCGGATCATCTAGCAGCGCCGCTGACGGATGCGGCAGCGATCGCGCGGCGGCATGCGAGCGCGACGTTCTTCGTCGAGACTCGCGAGTTGGGGAGCGACATCCGTGCGCAGCTGAGACGTGTGCCGGATTTCATGCGCTCATTGTCGCGGCTCGCACTCGGCCGCGGCGGCCCGCGCGACCTCGCTGCTTTGCGCGCGGGACTTGTCGCTGCCGACGAAGTGGGGCGGCTCATTGCGCGGGGGGAGCTCCCCGACGAGATGGCCCAAGCACAAACAACGCTCCGGCAAATCGATCGCAGTATCGCAAACTCGCTTGAAGCCGCATTAGCCCCGGAGCTGCCGCTCGACCGCCGTGCCGGAAATTTTATCGCCGCCGGCAACAATGCGGCGCTCGATGAAGCGCGCGCGCTACGTGATGAGAGCCGGCGCGTCATCGCCAGCCTGCAGGCGCGCTATTGCGATCTTGCCAAGATCAGGCAGATCAAGATCAAGCACAACAATTTTCTTGGTTACTTCATCGAAGTGCCGCAGGCGCATGGCGAGCAGTTCCTCAAGCCGCCGCTCAACGCGACTTTCATCCATCGGCAGACGATGGCCGATGCGATGCGGTTCTCGACGGCGGAATTGTCCGAGCTCGAGGCGAAGATCGCCTCGGCAGCGGATCGCGCGCTCGCGGAGGAGCTGGCGATTTTCGACCGCCTGGCGGCAATGGTGCTCGATGCAAGCGAGCCCATCAAAGCGGCGGCGCAGGCACTGGCTGAGATCGACGTCGCGGCGGCGCTGGCGGAAACGGCAGTAGCGAACGATTGGGTGAAGCCGGAAATCGAGCCAAACCTGGCATTCTGGATCGAGCAGGGCCGCCACCCTGTCGTCGAAGCAGCGCTTGCGGCGAGCGGCCAAGCGTTCGTGGCGAACGATTGCGACCTGTCCGGTGACAGCGGCGAAGCCGGCCGCATCGCCATCGTAACCGGTCCGAACATGGCCGGTAAATCCACCTATCTTCGCCAAAACGCGCTGATCGCGGTGCTCGCGCAAATGGGCTCGTATGTGCCGGCGAAACGCGCCCGGCTCGGCATCGTCGACCGGCTGTTCTCGCGTGTCGGCGCGGCGGACGATCTCGCGCGCGGTCGCTCGACCTTCATGGTTGAGATGGTCGAGACAGCGGCGATCCTCAATCAGGCGACGGCCCGCTCGCTGGTCATCTTAGACGAGATCGGCCGCGGCACCGCGACCTTCGATGGTCTGTCGATCGCTTGGGCAACAATGGAACACCTGCACGAGACGAACCGCGCGCGTGCTTTGTTCGCCACGCATTTTCATGAGCTGACGGAGCTTGCGAGGCAGCTGCCGCGGGTAACCAATCTCACGATGCGCGTCACGGATTGGAACGGTGAGGTCGTCTTTTTGCATGAAGTACTGTCGGGCGCGGCGGACCGCTCTTACGGCATCCAGGTCGCGAAACTCGCCGGTTTGCCGCCGGCTGTGATCACTCGCGCGCAAGAAATTTTGCGGCTGCTCGAGGCGTCGGACCGCCGCACGCCGGTCGAGACGCTGATCGCCGAGCTGCCGCTTTTCTCGCATGCGGCCCAACGCACTGCATCCCTCAGGCAAACCGCCCCCGTCGATCCGTTGCGCGAGACGCTCGCGGCGCTCGACCCCGATGCGCTCAGCCCACGTGAGGCGCTCGAAGCACTGTACGAGCTGAAAGAAAGCGCGCGGGAAAAGCCGTGAGTGCGACGGTGAAGCGGCTGTTCTGGTTCGTTGTCTTGTGGGCGGCCGGCGTGATTGTTGTCGGCGCAGTCGCGCTGATCATTCGCGCGGTGTTCAGATAGCGGAACTTAACCTGCTTCGCCCCCAGCGGCCAAATTTCGATAAAAATGGGAGATGCCCTCGTACCATTGGTGCCGCGCCTCAAGATGCGCCTTCCCGGGCGCATGCGCCGGCAGGCGCAGCGTCTGCAGCAGGGTGTCGATCTCCTTTCGGCCGCTGAGCTGCGATGACGTCAGGGCTTGATTCTGCACCGCAGTTTCGATCGGGTCGAGTGCGGTCAGTCCAATCGGAAAAAGCTCGCGAAAAATAACCCGGTCGTGCAGTCCATCCGCGACGCGGAACTGCAGCTCCGCTGACATGCGCTGCAGGCTCATGCCAACTTGCCGCGCGTTGTTCGACGAAATCGACAGGCTGCGGTTGCGCACGAGTACCCAATCGATGATGCCGTTATCGACAAGGCGGCGCTTGCGCCGGGCTTCAAGCACGAGATCGGCGTAATGAGCGACAAGCCCGCGCCGCGAGCGGTCGTGATGCACGCGCGAGAAGACATCGACGTCGATAAAACTTTCGTTCACCGGCGAGACCAGCGTGTCGGCGAGCGAATGGGCAAGGCGCATCAGGTAGGAGTCGCTCGCCGGGGTGTCGATTACCACGAACTCATAGGAATGTTCGACCTCAGCGA
>JAXDOA010000682.1:0-3353 GCA_034669125.1 Hyphomicrobiales bacterium | reverse complement strand
TAAAGGGGGCGTGTCTTTGTGTGGGTGTGCTCCTTGGCGGAGTTCTTGGGCCGGTGCTGTTCGTTCCCGCGGGACTGAACGATCCCGGCAGTTCGACCGCTGGGGCGTTCGCCGGGGGCGTGCTCGGCCTCGCGCTGGCAAGTGTTATCGTGGCTGCCAGGCGGCGACGCATCGACCGGGAACTCCGGTTTGCGACAAATGCTGTCTTGCGGGAAGCCGGGCTGCCGGCGAGCATCACGGCCGAGGTCAAGGACTCCCGCGTGACTCTGATGGGAGAGGCCGACGAGTATTCACAAATACAGATCGCCGAACGGATTGTCTCTACCGTGCCCGGTATCGCCGGCGTGACCAACCGGATCCATCTGCGCGCTCCCGACGCCGGATTGAGTGCGGAAGAGATCAAGCGGAAGATTGAGGAGGCCTTTCTGCGTGATGCAGAACTGGATGCCCGGGGCATCAGGGTTCGGGTGGAACAGTCACGGATCGTGTTGGAAGGAACAGTGCAGTCGCGGGCCGAGTCGTCCGAAGCCGAGGAGGTCGCGCGGGGTGTGCCGGGGATCGAGCAGGTGGAGAACCGGCTGCAGATCGCGGCGTAGGCCCGCCACCTGGTCTAATTTGCGATCACGCGCTGGACGCGGCGCAGAATCTCCTGCTTGGGCTGCACCACGATGATACGATCGACCTCGCGGCCGTCCTTGAGGAGCACGAGCAAAGGCGATAGGCCCACCTGCTCCGCGAACATGGTACGGGTTACCACCACCGGCTGCAGGCGGACAGGAAGAGAGCGGTTTCCTGCAGCACCCGGTTCTCTGGCGCCGCAATTGATCAGCGGATCAATATCGGTTCACTCATAGGGGACTGCTGGTAGCCGAGCATCCTCACCGGGCGAGGCCAGGGTGAGGGGGCGGCAGCTCTGTTCATGCATCGGCAAAGAAGTCGCCGCCGATGTGCGGGCTCACGATTGAGAAAAACCTCCCGCCATCTTTGCCTTTGCATCGCCGGCCGCGCCCGCTTTCTTCTGCCTGAGTTGCTTGCGCCGCGCCAGGCGCTTCCAATATTGTTCTCCCCGCACACTGGATTTGTAAGCGTCGATCTGGCGTTCGATGTCGGCGAAGGCCGCCCGGATCGCGGTGCTCCCGTCGCGAGTCTCCTGCCTGGCGGCAAGGACGTTTCCGGGGAGGTCCAATGTGACCGATACGCGCCAGAGTTTGTCGCCCGCACTCTCTTCAATGACCGCACGCAGGAATACGGTCTCGGGCGGAAGGGCCTTTACCTTCTTCTCCACCTTCGCGACCATCTCTTCGGTCAGTTTTCGCAGTTCCTCTTTCTCGGAAATATCCTTAAACTCGATGTTGTGGCGCATCTTTGGCCTCCAGCCACCGATCAGACTGCAAACGCGCTGCCACGATCCTTATCGGCCGCGTCCGTTCAGCCACCGTAAATGAGTGAGCTGTTCGTCGTACCGTAGAACGCGAGAGTCCGCCGGTCGACGCCGGATTCGCTCGCCGCCGCCAACCCTCTCGGCTAATCTCGAACATCTGTTCGGGTTCAACTATTGTGAGGTGGGAATAGATCTCCTGTACGATCCGACCTACACGCTCGACAAGCTCCCGGTGTACTTCGGTCCGGTCGACTCCGCGAATCTTCTCGATACGCGATTCAGCGTCGTAGTCCCCGACAGAAAAATATGAGAACAGTTCATCATATGAAGGCGAGGAAAGCGTTGGACTCCGGCGCCATTTTTCCTCAAGCGTTGTCAATCAGGCTGCTAAGATCGAAAATCCACCCCACCCGCGAAGGACTTCAGCAGCAATCTCAGGGCGTGCTCGTATCGCTCCGGTGTCCTCCACTCCGAGAAGTCCAACACCGGAAACAGCTGGGCAATATCAGGCTTCACACCCTCTTCCCGCGTCCACTTCTTCAAATCCTCAATCGGGCATAGCCGTACCGGTACCAGGGAGTCGCTCCTGAAACGCCAGGCGATCTCGATTTCCTTCTTCACCCACTGGCTCTCCATGCTGTTCGGCGACAGCACGACCAACACCCGGTCGTGCCCGCGAATTCCCTCCAGGATCTGGTCCTCTAAGTACTCGCCCGGAATCATGTCGAAGTGGTCCCAGAACACGCGTACCCCCATCGCGCTTAACGATTCATACAGCTTTCCCGAGAACTCGCTGTCCCTGGAGCTGTACGACAGGAAACAGGTCTGGAACGCCTTCGAGAACTCCTTGCCCCGCAGCAAGTCCTCAATCAATCCCCTGGACACCCCCGCTTTGCGCAGAAAGGTCGGCGTCAACTCAAACCGGGACGCGATCAGCGTGCTTAAAGAGATCTCGCTTGCCGCTGCATGATGTACTTCGTCGGGCCCCTTCACCGCCGATAAATCGACATCGGTCAACAACGTCCGTGCCAGTTCGGCTCCGCTGAAGTCAGCGCCCGTCAGTCGCGCCCGCGTCAGGTTAGCCCCGTTGAGAAAAGCTCCCTGCAACGACGCCTCGCGCAAATCGGCCCCCGAGAAATCCGCATTCACCAGAGACGAGTTCATAAACGAAGCTCCTCGCAGGATCAAACCCCGCAGGGTAGCTTCATCGAATCTCGCGCCCGACAAATCGGCCCCGCTCAGGTCGCGGGCCCGATGAGTCGACAGGCGGTCCCGGTCCACCAACGGCTGAACGTGGAGATCGTAAGCCCATTCTTCAGGCTCACCTCGCAAATCCGCCCCGGTAAACTCCAGCCGAATGCCGGGAAATCGTTTCCGCAAAGCGTTCAGAACTGTTGGCGTGCTTGCCCGCCCTACGATTTCCGCTACCGCCGCCTCAGCCTTTGCAGCCAGCCCAGGTTCGTCGATGTTCTTTGTCAGCTTCCGGATCACGAAAAACCAATCCGACGGATCACCGGGGGCCTCGTAGATTCCTATTCCGTTTAAGTGACAGCCTGCGACGGCAACCAGGGTTCGGCACTGCGTCTCTGTCACGGCAAACGCGTTCTCGTACATAAACTCCGGCCTGCCCGTATGATTCGACAACTCCCGCAAGCTCCGGCTCTCCGCCCGAACCCCCTCTGGCAGTTCCGGATTGGCCCACGCCCACCGCCACGACCCAAACTTCCGTCCCCAACTCCCGACCAGCACCACGTCCACCTCGAGCGCAACGAGATCCCCATCTCGAAACGCAATCACCCCGGACCCTGACTCCATCGAGGGCTCGAATAGCCAAACCTCCGCAATTCGCGCCTGCATAGCGGCCATTTCCTCTTCGCACGCCGCAGCAAACTGACCGTATTGGAGATCATCATTCATCGCTTCCCGCCTCCAACGCAGGTTCGCAGAACTCAGCCGGTCATGCCACTCTGGA
>JAXDOA010000681.1:0-4839 GCA_034669125.1 Hyphomicrobiales bacterium | reverse complement strand
CGATACCGTCCCGCGCAATATTCTTTCGCGTGGCGGTGTTTTCAGGCTACACCCTCGTCAAACACCCCCGATTCCGCTTCCGGAGAGTCCCCGTGTCTGCCCGCCTCGATGCTATCGACTGGAAGATCCTCAAAGAACTGCAGGACGACGGCCGCATGACCAATGTGGAGCTGGCGCGCCGGGTCGGCATTTCGGCCCCGCCCTGCCTGCGGCGTGTGCGCGCATTAGAGGAAGCGGGCTTCATCAAGGGCTATCGCGGCCTGCTCGACGAGAAGCTGCTCGGCTTCGACGTGACCATGTTTGCGATGGTGCACCTGTCGAGCCAGGCCGAGGCGGACCTTGCGGCATTCGAGGCGTTCGTGCGCGCGCAGCCGATCGTGCGCGAATGCTGGATGCTGTCGGGCGAGATCGATTTCATCCTGAAATGCGTCGCGCCCAACCTTGCGGCGTTTCAGGCCTTCGTCGCCGAACTGACCGGCGCGCCCGCGGTGCGCAACGTCAAAACCTCGCTCACGCTGCGCAATTCAAAAGACGCCGCCATGGTGCCGCTGGAGTTGAAGAAGGAGAATTAATTGCTTCGTTGTGGCCGAGCTTCGCCCCGCCTTTCAGACGAGGACAAAGACCCGATCTCGCGTTCATGGCGCGCAGTTCTCGAGACTCCCGCACTTCGCCCGCTCCGCGCGGACTATTTTTGAAGCATCATTTGTAGGTCGGCGTGCGGAGCCGGTTTCACGTACAATAGTTTCAGGGTCGTAATATCGGTTGGAGATAGTTTGTTATTCGCGTCGCTAATCATGCAAGGCGACTTAGCATCCGTGAAGAACCGCCCATCAAGTTGATACAGCATTTCAGAGTCGCGGTCGAACTTGGTCAATAGCAGCGACGGGCTCGGCTTCATGCGATCAAAATTTGTTTTCACGTCCGCCTCGCTCCAGCCCATCAGCTTCGCTAGCTCTTTAACGCTCTTGAATTTGCAGTTGACATCGGGCCGCTGGTGCTCGTGCTCGAATCCCACACTATGCAAGACTTCGTGGCGGATTACCCCCATGCTTGCTTCGGGAAGCGCGCCGTCAAGGCCCAGGCCGTCGAGCCCCATGGTCGGTTCAGTCTGAGGGACAGTTTGTGACTCCAGCCCGACAAAGGACCAATAGCCCTCTCCGGTCGCAAACGAAACGCGGATATTGGTCTTCTTCTTCGGATCGCACTTACCAACATTCATGGCGGACAATGTGGTGTGAGAAAGAATCTCTGAATAGACCGACATTACATTTTTCTGCGCTTGAGGCGGACCATCAAAGAAACATACCGTTAGTTGATGGAAATCCGGCCAGCGGGAGGTCTTCAGCGCAATACCTTGCACCACAGCGAGAGGAGCCCCTGCTAGACCCTTGCTCTCGATGTGCTTTGACAAATCAAAGTCTGGCGCTGCGGCTGCGGTCGCGATCTCACGCAAGGCTTGAAAGTTCGTTACTTTCTCAGCCGCTGCTGCTCCCGCGGGTTGGCCCGCCGATTTCTTTTTGTGCTTGAAATGCTGGTTTAGCCCTCTCAAGTCATGAGCGTTGCCAATCGTCGTGACGCTGGTAACCAACAACAGGCTTAAACCGCCCAGACAAGCTGCACGAAGCATCGTCGCCTCCCCCAGTATGCGAGAATGAAGATATAGCAACCATCGCTTGTTACACGCAATAGGGGCAAGGGGAATAAGCGCCAAAGCCGATGCTGGGCGGTGAGCGAGCCCGAAGCCAAGTCCGGGGCAGCTGCGTCCTCCACGACGCTCACCGCGTTTCAGGCTTCGTCGCGGAGCTCCCCGCCGCGCCCGCGGTGCGCAACGTCAAGACCTCGCTCGCGCTGCGCAACTCAAAGGACGCCGCGATGGTGCCGCTGGAGTTGAAGAATGACGGGTGATCAGGCGTCAGCAAGATTGAGGCGCCGCTCGATCCGTTCAATTCGGCCGTCGACACGATCCAGCCGGTTCGACAGATTTGCGTACTGGCTTTCGAGAATGCCTAGACGGCCCTTCACCTCGCGCATGTCGTCGCGCAGATCATCGACCGCGCTTCGAATATGGCGGAGGTGCTCAAGGACAATATTGTCCGTTTCGGCCATTTACCGCCACTCGATCTTCTTCACCTCGTAGGCCTTCGCGCCGCTCGGCGTGACGACCTCGACCGAGACGCCCTTGGTCTTGCCGATCAGCGCGCGCGCGAGCGGTGAGGTGATCGAGATACGGCCCTTCTTGGCGTCGGCCTCGGGCTCGCCGACGAGCTGCCACACCTGCTTCTTGTCGGTGTCCTCGTCGATCAGCGTCACGGTCGCGCCGAACTTGATGGTATCGCCGGACAGCTTCGAGACGTCGATCACCTCGGCGCGCGCGAGCTTGTCCTCAAGCTCCGCGATGCGGCCTTCGTTGAGCGACTGGGACTCCTTGGCGGCGTGATACTCGGCGTTCTCCGAGAGGTCACCGTGCGTGCGCGCGTCGGTGATCTGCTGGATGATGCGCGGCCGCTCCACCTGCTGGCGGTGCTTCAACTCGGTTTCGAGCACCGCGTAGCCGGCGGCGGTCATCGGGATCTTTTCCATCGCTACAGCTTGCCTCCGACCTCACAAAAAAACTCAGATCGCGCGCCGATCCCAACCGGCCACGCGACCACAGACTCTGGTCCAACTCTTACCGTCCTGCACCCGGCCGGCCCGAACGTCAGGCCTTGCCGCCGAAATAGCTCTGCAACGCGCGAACCTGAAGATCGCCCTCGAGATGGGCGCGGATCCCCTGCGCCGCGGCGACGGCCCCGGAAAGAGTGGTGTAGTACGGGACTTTGTGCAAGAGGGCAGCCCGCCGCAACGAGCGGCTGTCGGTCAGCGCCGTCATCCCGTCGGTGGTATTGAAAACGAGCTGAACGCCACCGTTTTTGATGCGGTCCACGATGTGGGGACGGCCTTCCAGCACCTTGTTGACCTTTTCGGCGGTAATCCCCTGCTGGCTCAGGTAGCGCTGGGTTCCACCCGTCGCGATCACCTTGAAGTTGAGCTTTTCCAAGAGCTTGATGGTCTCGACGATGCGCGGCTTGTCGCTGTCGCGCATCGACACGAACACCGTTCCGGTGCGCGGCACGCTGGAACCGCCCCCGAGCTGGCTCTTGGCGAAGGCGATGTCGAAGGACATGTCGAGCCCCATCACCTCGCCGGTCGACTTCATTTCCGGACCGAGCACGGTGTCGACGCCGGGGAAGCGGGCGAACGGGAAGACGGCTTCCTTGACGCCGACATGGTCGAATTTCGGTGTCTTCAGTTGGAAGCTTTTGAGCGACTCCCCCGCCATGATGCGCGCGGCGATCTTGGCGACCGGGAGCCCGATCACCTTGGCGACGAACGGCACCGTGCGCGAGGCACGCGGGTTCACTTCGAGCACATAGATGACACCATCCTTGATGGCGTACTGCACGTTCATCAGGCCGCCGACCTTCAGGGCGAGCGCGAGCTCGCGCGTCTGGCGCTCCAATTCGGCGATCGTGTCGGCGGAAAGCGTATGCGGCGGCAGCGAGCAGGCCGAGTCGCCCGAGTGGATGCCGGCTTCCTCGATGTGCTCCATGATGCCGGCGATGAACGTGTCCTTGCCATCGGCGAGGCAGTCCACGTCGACCTCGGTCGCGTCGGACAGATAGCGGTCGAACAGCAGCGGGTTCTTGCCCAGCACCGTATTGATCTGCCCGGTCTTGTCGTTCGGGTAGCGCGCCTTGACGTCATGCGGCACGAGCTCGGGCAGCGTGCCGAGCAGATAATCGCCGAGCTGGCTTTCCTCGCGAATGATCTGCATCGCGCGGCCCCCGAGCACGTAGGAGGGGCGCACCACGAAGGGAAAGCCGAGGTCGGCGGCGATGAGCCGCGCCTGCTCGACCGAATACGCGATCCCGTTCTCGGGCTGCCTGAGCTTGAGCCGGTCGAGCAGATGCTTGAAGCGGTTGCGGTCCTCCGCAAGATCGATCGCGTCCGGCGAGGTGCCGAGGATCGGCACGTCGGCCTTTTCGAGCGCCTCGGCGAGCTTGAGCGGGGTCTGCCCGCCGAACTGCACGATGACGCCGTGCAGCGTGCCGTTCTGGCGCTCGGTGTCGATGATCTCCAGCACGTCTTCGGGCGTGAGCGGCTCGAAATACAGCCGGTCCGACGTGTCGTAGTCGGTCGACACGGTCTCCGGATTGCAGTTGATCATGATGGTTTCGTAGCCCGCCTCGGCGAGCGCGAAGCAGGCATGGCAGCAGCAATAGTCGAACTCGATGCCCTGGCCGATGCGGTTCGGTCCGCCGCCGAGGATCACGACCTTTCGTCTGTCGGAGGGCTGCGCTTCGTCGGCGACGCTGCCGGCGAACGGCGTCTCGTAGGTCGAGTACATATAGGCGGTCGGCGAAGCGAATTCGGCCGCGCAGGTGTCGATCCGCTTGAACACCGGACGCACGCCGAGCGCACGCCGCGCCGCCGTGACGTCGGCTTCGGCGCGTTTCGTAAGCACCGCGAGCCGCGCGTCCGAGAAGCCCATCGCCTTCAGACGGCGGAGCGCACCTGCCGATTGCGGCAAGCCCTTGCGGCGGATCCGGTCTTCGGTTTCGACGATGCCGCGGATCTGCGCGAGGAACCACGGATCGATCTTGCACGCGGTAAAGATCTCGTTGTCGGTAGAGCCGAGCCGCATCGCTTGCGCGACGATGAGCAGCCGATCGGGCGTGGGCGTGCCGAGCGCCGCACGGATCACGTTCTTGTCGTCTCCCTGGCCCAGCCCCTCGATGGTGATCTCGTCGAGGCCGGTGAGGCCCGTTTCCATGGAGCGCAGCGCCTTTTGCAGCGACT
>JAXDOA010000680.1:0-4310 GCA_034669125.1 Hyphomicrobiales bacterium | reverse complement strand
CGCCAGCCTGCCGAAGCTGCGCAAGATTTTTGTCTTCGACATGGACGGCCTGCGCGACTTCAACGATCCGCAGGTGATGAGCCTCGATGCGCTGCGCGTGATCGGGCGCGAATACGATGCCGCGCATCCGGGCGAATGGGAGCGGCGCATCGCGATTGCCAAGCCCGCCGATCTCGCCGTGCTGATCTACACCTCGGGCACGACCGGCCGGCCGAAGGGCGCGATGCTCTCGCACGCCAACCTGCTGATTGCCGCCAAGCTCTATACGGAAGCCTTCGAGCAGCATCCGGACGACGAGCGCATGTGCTTCCTGCCGCTGTGCCACGTCGCGGAGCGCGTTGTCGGGGTCTACACGGCGCTGTTATCCGGCACGCGGCTTAATTTCGTGGAAAATCCCGAGACCGTGCCGGAGATCGTGCGCGAGATCGCGCCGACGGTGTTCGGCGCGGTGCCGCGCATCTGGGAGAAATTCTATTCGGTGGTGACGATCCGTGTGCGCGAGGCGACGCCTCTCGCGCAGCTCGCCTACAAGCTCGCGATCGGGGTCGGCTACAAGGCCGCGGCCTGTCGCGAGGAGCAAAAGCCGGTGCCGGCGCATCTTGGCCTCGCGTTCTGGCTCGCGCGCGTGCTCGTCCTCAACAACATCCGCAAGGCGATCGGCGTGCATCGCGCGCGCCTGCTGATCACAGGAGCAGCGCCGACCTCGCCGGATCTCATCCGCTGGTACATGGCGCTCGGGATGGAAATGGTCGAGGTGTGGGGCCAGACCGAGTGCGGCGGCATCGCGACCTCGAATCCGATCGGCGCCGTGAAGCCCGGCTCGATCGGCACTCCGCTGCCGCAGACCGAAGTCAAGGTTTCACCGGAAGGCGAGCTCTTGGTGCGCAGCCCCTCGGTGTTCATGGGTTACCTGAACCAGCCGCAAAAGACCGCCGAGACGCTGCGCGACGGGTGGCTGCACACCGGCGACGTCGGCCGCATGGACAACGAAGGATTCTTCTACATCACCGACCGCATGAAGGACATCATCATCACGGCGGGCGGCAAGAACATCACGCCCTCCGAGATCGAGAACCAGCTCAAGTTCTCGCCCTACATCACCGACGCGGTGGTGATCGGGGACCGGCGCGCATTCCTGACCGCGCTGATCATGATCGACCACGAGAACGTGGAGAAATTCGCGCAAGATCAATCGATCCCGTTCTCCAACTACATGAGCCTGTGCCGGCGGCCGGAAGTCCTGGAACTGATCGAGGGCGAGATCACACGCGTGAATGCGAAATTCGCCCGCGTCGAGCAGGTGCGCAAGTTCCGCCTGATCGAGCAGAAGCTCACCGCCGAGGACGAGGAACTGACCCCGACGATGAAGCTCAAGCGCAAGCTGGTGAACGAGAAATACCGCGACCTGATCGAGGGGATGTACGGGAAGGAAGCGGCCTAGTGCCACACTCCGTCATGCCCGGCCTTGTGCCGGGCATCCACGTCTTTAGAATACACGCAACAGTAAGTCGTGGATGGCCGGGCATCAGGGCATTTACGCCCGTCTTCGACGGGCTATGCCCGGCCATGACGAAAAACATCGGGAGAGAACCAACCATGAAATCCATCACCGTCGCAGCGCTCGCGCTGCTCGCCGCCACGCCGGCGCTCGCGCAACAGGGCGTGTCGGCGACCGAAATCGTCGTCGGCACCGCGCAGGACTTGTCCGGGCCGATCGTCTCGCTGTCGAAGCCCGCCGTGAACGGCATGCGCATGCGCATCGACGAGGAAAATGCGGCGGGCGGCGTCAACGGCCGCAAGCTGCGCCTCGTGGTGGAGGACCACGGCTACGATCCGAAGAAGGCCGTGCTGGCCGCGCAGAAGATGGTGCAGCAGGACAAGATTTTCGCCGCGCTCGGCTCGATCGGCACTCCGACCGCGATGGCGGCGATGCCGATCTACCTCGACGCCAAAGTCGCGCACCTGTTCCCGCTCACCGGCGCGCGCCAGATGTTCGAGCCGCTGCATGACCTGAAATATTCGTTCTCGGCGCCGTATTACGATCAGATCCGCGCCGCGATGAAGCGCGTCGTCAAGGACAAGGGCCTGAAAAAGGTCTGCACGATCTATCAGGACGACGACTTCGGCGTTGAAGTGATGCAGGGCGGCGAGCATGCGCTCAAGGACCTCGGCATGACCTACGCCGAGAAGACGAGCTACAAGCGCGGCACCACCGACTTCTCCTCGCAGGTCGCCAAGATGAAAGAAGCGGGCTGCGACGGTGTCGTGATGGGGACCATTATCCGCGAGACGATCGGCACCATCGCGACGGCGAGAAAGCTCGACTGGAATCCGGCTTTCGTCGGCACCACCGCGAGCTACTTCGACATCATTCACAAGCTCGGCGGGGCGGTCGTCAACGGCTTCTATTCGGCCTGCACGATCAACTACCCCTACGAGGACGACAAGAACGACAAGGTCCGCGCGTGGTTCGCGAGCTACAAGGACAAGTACAAGGAAGACCCGACGGTGCTGTCTGCCTACGGCTATCAGCTCACCGCCCTGTTCATCGACGCGGCGAAGAAGGCCGGCAAGGACCTTTCTCCCGAGACGCTCGCCAAGTCGCTCGCGAGCCTCTCCGTGCCGGGCGATTTCTTCGGCGGCGACGAGCAGACGTTCACGGCCACCAAGCACCTCGGCTCCGACCGCTCGATGCTGTGCCAGATCCAGGACGGCAAATGGCGCTCGGTGTCGGAGTATCTGGTGAACTGATCCACAGCCCTCACCCTGAGGAGCCCATCGCCGCGATTGCGGCGGTGGGCGTCTCGAAGGGCGAGGGCGCTTGCTCGGTGTCTGCGGCCATCCTTCGAGACGGCCGCCGTAAGCGCGTTTACGCGCGTCTTCGACGCGCGATGGGCCTCCTCAGGATGGCGATGTTCCCGGACTTGACGGATTGATTTTGCCATGTTACGCTGCCTCCATCATCGGAGAGGCGTCATGGCCCGTGCGAAACAGCCGAAGCAAATCCCCCAAATGAGCGTCGCCCAATTCGAGGCGGCGTTCCCGAACGAGGAAGCTTGTGACGCCTATCTGGTCGCCCGTCGCTGGCCGAATGGCGTCATTTGCCCGCGCTGCGGCTCGGATCGGCCCTATCCTCTCAAGACGATGAAATTCAAATGGGAATGCCCCGACTGTGCCGACAGCGGCTATCGGTTCTCCAACATTGCCGGGACCATCTTTGAGAACACGAATAAGGACCTTCGGGAGTGGTTTCGCGTCATCCATCTGATGCTGACCGCCAAGAAGGGCATTAGCTCGCGCCAAATCGGGCGCTACATGGGTTTCGGCTCGGTCAAAACCGCTTGGTATATGTGCCATCGCATCCGCGCCGCGCTGGTTGAAAAGGATATGGACAAGCTCGGCGGCGTCGTTGAAGTCGATGAAACATTCATCGGCGGGAAGGCGTACAACAAGCACGGCGGACGTGGCGGCGGCGGACGCGGCGGTCTCGGTTCCGGCAAGATACCAGTGGTCGGGGCAATCAGCCGTCGCGGCAACGTAGTTGCTCGCGTCATTGATACGGTCAGCGCAGACGTTCTCACCCGCTTCGTGATGGACTCCGTTTCCGACAAGGTAAGCCTGTTGGTCACGGACGAATGGACCGGCTACCGGCACGTTAAGAAACTCTATCCGCACCAAGTCATCCGCCACACCCATGGCGAATACGTCATCGGCGCGATCCATACGCAAACGATTGAAGGCTTCTGGTCGATCCTGAAGCGCGGGATCGTCGGCTCGTTTCACAAGGTCAGCAAAAAGTATCTGCCGCTGTACGTCGCGGAATTTCAATTCCGCTACAACAATCGACATAACTCCGACATTTTCGGAGCCGCGATAGCAGCATGCTGAGGCACGGTCACTGGTCACTGTCTCAGGTCGAGGAGACAGAGGCCAGCGAACCGGAGCCGCAGCAACTGGAGTTGCCATTCCCGCTACTTTCCTTGTGGGTTGGTCCATGGCAACGAAAACGGTAGCGGCGGCTCCTTAAGGGGTGGCGCATCCGGTCTCCGCACTATTCTCGGGGCTTGATTCTTGCTTGGGTTGGTCTGGCGATCGAAAAGATCAATCTGTCCTTGGACTTCTTGTTTTGTAAATTTTCGTTGGACGGTGAGTCCGTCGTATTCGAGCACGAGCGTGAACTCTGCAAAGTCTCTCATGAATTGAGTAACCGGCACCCCGTCTTTGCCGCCTTCAAACAGCTGTTTATCAAAGGTAGTGATGTTGAATTCCGCCAGACCCGGAATTCCATAAGTATGCTCGGTCAGGGTCGG
>JAXDOA010000679.1:0-9647 GCA_034669125.1 Hyphomicrobiales bacterium | reverse complement strand
CGGAGCCGGATTCGCCGACCACCCCTAGCGTCTCGCCCTGCCGCACCGACAGGCTGACGCCGTCGACCGCCTTGATGTGCCCGACCGTTCGGCGCAACAACCCGCGCTTGACCGGAAACCAGACTTTCAGGCCGTCGGTCGACATCACCACCGGCGAATCCGGCCGCCGCGGCGCCGGGTCCGGCTTCGGCTCGGCGGCCAGCAACGCTTTGGTGTAAGGATGTTTCGGCGCCGTAAAGACCTGCTCGACCGGCCCCTGCTCGACGATCTTGCCGTTGTTCATGACGCAAACAACGTCCGCAATGCGGCGGACGATGCCGAGATCGTGGGTGATGAACAGCAGGCTCATGCCCAGCCGCGCGCGGATTGCCGCGAGCAAGGCCAGGATCTGCGCCTGCACGGTGACGTCCAGCGCCGTGGTCGGCTCATCCGCGATCAGCAGATCGGGTTCGTTGGCGAGCGCCATCGCGATCATCACGCGCTGGCGCTGGCCGCCGGACAATTGATGCGGATAGCTGGCAAGCCGGGTTTCCGGCTCGGAAATGCCGACTTGGGTCAGCAGTTCCAGCGTCCGTGCCCGCGCCATCGAACCGCGGATGCCGCTGTGCAGTTGCAGAATCTCGCCGATCTGCGCTTCGATGGTGTGCAGCGGATTGAGCGAGGTCATCGGCTCCTGGAAGATGATCGAAATGTCGTTGCCGCGGATGCCACGGATCTCGCGCTCCGACAGATGGAGCAGCTCGCGGCCCTTGAAGCGGATGGCGCCGGAGGGATGCGAGGCGGTCGGATAGGGCAAGAGCTTCAGGATCGACAGCGCGCTGACCGATTTTCCCGAGCCGGATTCGCCGACCAGCGCCACGCACTCGCCGCGCTTGATCTCGAACGAGATGCGATCGACCGCGACCGAACTGCCGCTGGGCTGATGGAATGCCACCGACAGATCGCGGACATCGAGCAGAGGCTGGTTGATGGCGTCCATTACGAGAGTTCTTTGATCAAGCGGGATATGCTTTCTTCGTCAAAGTTGACGCGCTCCATCCCCGTGGGCAGCTTGTTGAAATCTTTATCTGCTGAAACGAAAAAGCGACACCCGCTCTGTATTGCAGACGTAAGATGAATCGCATCAGGCAACTTTAACGGAGCAACAACGCGCAAGTTGGCCGTCTCGATCAAAATGCTCCGGCCAACAGGAATTAGTCCGATAAATTTACTCCAAAGAAGAAGATCGAGATATACACGACGCTTGATAGCCGGATTCAGCGCATCGACACGCTTGGACGGAGCGAGAACCTCCGCAAAAGTAATTTCACTTGTGACGGCTAACCCAGCTGGCCGTTGTCGAAGAACCTCAATCAATTTTTTCGCCGGTGCAGCGGTTTCTCTCGTGCCTTCGACCGCCTTGATGAAGAAATTAGTGTCGAGGTAGATAATTCCGGCGGACGCATCAGTCATCCCATTCGTCTCGCATTTGCCGGATATCTGCGTCGATTTCTTCGGCGGAACGACGCCGGAAACCTTCTAACGAGAAAATTTCCTCGAGGCTCATGACTTTCTCCGGTCGTTGTTCCTCCTCGGCGACAATTACAGTCACCATTGAGGAAGGATCGACATCGCCCCGCAGATCGTCCGGAAGTCTCGAAGCCGGATAATGTTCGCGAACAATTCTATTCATGGCACACCTCTATCTTGCTGAGACCTTACCACAAATCTACCTGAACGTCTTGCGCGGATCGAACGCGTCGCGCACGGCTTCGCCGATGAAGATCAGCAGCGACAGCATGATGGCGACCGCGAAGAAGCCGCAGAAGCCGAGCCACGGCGCCTGAACGTTGGCCTTGCCCTGCGACAACAGTTCGCCGAGCGATGGCGAGCCCGGCGGCAGCCCAAAACCAAGGAAATCCAGCGCCGTCAACGTCATCACCGAGGATGAAACGATGAACGGCAGGAACGTCATGGTTGCGACCATGGCGTTGGGCAACAGATGCCGGAACATGATCACCGCGTTGGAGACGCCGAGCGCGCGGGCGGCCTGGATGTATTCGAAATTCCGCCCGCGCAGGAATTCGGCGCGGACCAGGCCCACCAGCGACACCCAGGAGAATAACAAGAGGATGCCGAGCAGCACGAAGAAGCCGGGCACCAGCACCGACGATAATATCAGCAGCAGATACAGCGAGGGGATCGAGCTCCAGATTTCAATAAAACGCTGGAAGCCGAGATCGACCCAGCCGCCGAAATAGCCCTGCACGCCGCCGGCGGCGACGCCGATCACGGAGGAAATGATCGTCAGCGCAAGACCGAACAGCACCGAAATGCGAAAACCGTAGATCAGCCGCGCGACGACGTCGCGGCCCTGATCGTCGGTGCCGAGCCAGTTGTATTCGAGATCGCGGCAGCCGGTGCCGCCGATCTTCTCGGCGGCCGCCTTGCATTGCTCTTCCTTGAGCATCCAGGTCGGCGGCGAAGGCGCGGGTGTCGGCAGATTGAGATTGTGTGTCGAATAGGAAAAGTGGATCGGCGGAAAATGCATCGTCCCGCCCTTCTCGGCGATCAGCTTCTTCAGGTACGGGTCGCGATAGTCGGCTGCCGTCTCGAACTCGCCGCCGAATGCGGTCTCCGGATAGGTGAACAGCACCGGGATGAATGTCTTGCCTTCGAGGCGCACCAGGAACGGCTTGTCGCTCGCCAGAAACTCTGCGAACAGGGTCACGAAAAACAGCACCAAAAATATCCAGAACGCCACGTAGCCGCGGCGGTTCGCCTTGAAGTTCAGCCAGCGCCGCCGGTTGATCGGCGACATCACGAGCGAGTGCCGCTCCGGCGGCACGTCGAGACCCATCACGCCGACCGCGGTCGTGTCCGGCGTCATCGGAGGGGTGCGGGCGTCCACGCTCACACCTCCCGGGTCTCGAAATCGATGCGCGGATCGACCCAGGTGTAGGTGAGGTCGGCGATCAGGTTCACCAGAAGCCCGACCAGCGAGAAGATATAGAGCGTGGCAAACACCACCGGATAATCGCGGTTGAGCACGCTCTCGAAGCCGAGCAGGCCGAGCCCGTCGAGCGAGAAGATCGTTTCGATCAGCAGCGCGCCGGTGAAAAACGCATGCACGAACGCGCCGGGGAAGCCCGCGATCACGATCAGCATCGCGTTGCGGAAGATGTGGCCGTAGAGCACCTGGCCGCTGGTGCAGCCCTTGGCGCGCGCGGTCAGCACGTATTGCTTGCGGATTTCATCGAGGAACGAGTTTTTCGTCAGCAGCGTCATCGTGGCGAAGGCGGCCAGCGCCATCGAGACGATCGGCAGCACGAGATGCCAGAAATAGTCGAGGATCTTGGCGTACCACGGCAGCGCAGCCCAGTTGTCCGAGGTGAGCCCGCGCAGCGGGAAGAAGTCCCAGAACGAGCCGCCCGCGAACAGGACGATCAGCAGGATCGCAAACAGAAATCCCGGGATCGCATAGCCGACGATGATGAGGCTCGATGTCCAAACATCGAAGCGCGAGCCGTCCGCGACGGCCTTGCGGATGCCGAGCGGGATCGAGATCAGGTAGGTGAGCAGCGTCATCCAGATGCCGAGCGACATCGAGACCGGGAGCTTTTCCTTGATGAGCTGCAGCACGCTGGTATCGCGGAAGAAGCTCTTGCCGAAATCGAACGTGGTGAAATTCCACAGCATGAGCCCGAAGCGCTCGTAGGCGGGCTTGTCGAAGCCGAACTGCTTCTCGAGATTCTTGATGAATTCCGGATCGAGGCCCTGCGCGCCGCGGTATTTCGAACTGGCCTCTCCGCCGGGGATGCCTTGCGCGCGCGAGCCGAAATCGCCGCCCTGCGAGCCCGAGATGCGCGAGGTCGCGCCGGTGTCGGACCCGGAAATCTGCGCGATCACGCGCTCGACCGGCCCGCCTGGCGCGAACTGCACGACGACAAACGAAACCAGCAGGATCCCGAGCAAGGTCGGAATCATGAACAGGATGCGGCGGATGATGTAGGCGGCCATCGTCTATTCGACTTCTCTCGCGAGATTTGCGCTTACCATGAGATACTAGCGCCCCCGCTCGAGTTTCGCCGCCTTGTCCTGATCGTACCACCAGGTCTCGGGAATGCCGCGCCAAAATCCGGGCTTTTTCTCCGGGAAGCCGAACACGTCCCAATAGGCGACCCGGTGCGCCGCCAGATACCAATGCGGAATCCAGTACCGCCCGGCGCGGATCATACGATCGAGTGCGCGGCAGGCTGTGGTCAGTTCGCCACGCGTTTCGGCCCCCAGAATCTTTTCGACCAGCGCGTCGACAACCGGATCGGCGATGCCGGCGAGATTGAACGAGCCGTTCATTTTCGCCGACTGGGAGGTAAAATAAGAACGCAGCGAGTCGCCGGGGGTCGCCGAGAAATTGAAGCGCTGGACCGTGATGTCGAAATCGAATTCGTCCACGCGCTTGCGGTATTGCACCGGGTCGACGACACGCAAGGTCGCGTCGATGCCGATGGTGGCAAGATTCTTGATGAACGGCATGTGGTGCGGCTGAAAGGTCGGCTCGTCGATCAGGAATTCGAACGTCACCGGCTCGCCCTTCTGATCGACGCGCTTGCCGTCCTTGATGGCGTAACCCGCCTGCTGCAGCAGTTGCGAGGCTTTGCGCAGCATTGCGCGGTCCTGCCCCGAGCCGTCGGACACCGGCGGCACGAACGGCTCGCCGAACACCTCGTCCGGCACCTTGCCGCGGAACGGCTCCAGCAGCGCAAGCTCGGCCTCGTCCGGCTTGCCCTCGGCGGTCATGTTGGAATTCTGGAACACCGAGAACGTGCGCTTGTAGGCGCCGTACATGATGGTCTTGTTGGTCCACTCGAAGTCGAACGCGTGGATGATCGCCTCGCGCAACAGCCGGTTCTTGAACTTCTCGCGCCGCGTGTTCATGAACCAGCCCTGCCCGCCCGACGGCGTATCGTCTGGCAGGATCCTCTGCTTGACGCGTCCGTCCTTCAGTGCCGGAAACTCGTAGCGCGTCGCCCAGGTGCGCGCGGTGAACTCCTCGCGAAACAGGTAGTTCTTCGCGGTAAATCCCTCGAAGCCGACGTCGCGGTCGCGGTAAAATTCGTAACGAACGACGTCGAAATTGTGGTGCCCGCGCATCACCGGCAGGTCCGCGCCCCACCAGTCCTTCACGCGCTCGTATTCGATATAGCGGCCGGATTCGAAACGTCCCACCTTGTACGGTCCGGAGCCGAGCGGCGCGTCGAGCGTCGTTTCGTCGAAGTTGCGGGTGGAATAATACGCGCGCGAGAAGATCGGCAGGCCGGCGACGAACAGCGGCACGTCGCGCGCGCGCTTCGGCGTGAATTTCACCACTACCGTCGCGTCGTCTTCGGCTTCGGCGCTAATGAGATCGCGCGTGAGCTGGCCGATGATCGGGTGGCCTTTTTCCTTCAGGAGCTTGAGCGAGAACGCAACGTCGTGCGCGGTGAGCTTCGTGCCGTCGTGGAAGCGCGCCTCGGGGCGCAGCAGATAGCGGTAGGTCAGCCGGTCGGCGGAGATGCGCACCGCGCGCGCCGCAAACCCGTACATGGCGTCGGGCTCATCGCCCACCGCCTGCATCAAGGTCGCGAAGGTGAGCTGCATGCCTTGCGCGCCGTCGCCCTTGAGGATGTAGGCGTTCAGCGAATTGAAGGTGAGGAAATTCTGATTGTATTGGCGCGAGGGGCCGATCTGCGAGAACAGTCCGCCCTTGGGGGCGTTCACCTCGACATATTCGAGGTGTTTGAAATCGGCCGGGTACTTCAGGTCGCCGAACGACGAGATGCCGTGGACTTCCGTCTCGTCGGCAAGTACGCGCGTCGCAAGACCTGTACTTCCGGCGAGCGCGGCAGCGCCGATCACCAACGCATCGCGGCGCGTGAGGGCCACTAACGCGATCCTGTCTTGGCGGCGCGTTCCGCATCCCACCACCAGATGGTCGGAAACGACGACGAGCCGTATTCGGGCAATTTCTCCGGCCGGCCGAAGCGGTCCCAGCGCGCCGCGCGCGTCTTGTTGTAAGTGAACTGCGGCACGACGTAGTGATTCCACAGCAGCACACGGTCGAGCGCCTTGGTGGCGGCGACCAGTTCGGCGCGATCCGTCGCGAAGATGATCCGCTCGATCAGTGCATCGACGGCTGGGTTCTTGATGCCCGCATAGTTGCGCGAGCCGGTACGGTCGGCCGAGGTCGTGCTCCAGTAGTCGCGCTGCTCGTTGCCGGGAGACAGCGACTGACCCCAGACCGTGGTGATGCTGTCGAAATCCCAATTGCGCTCGCGGTTGACGTACTGCGCCTCGTCCACGGTCCGCACGCCCACCGCGATGCCGAGCCGCTCCAGCGCGGGCTTGTAGAACAGCACGAAGCGCTCGGAGTTCGGATCGTAGGTGAGAAACTCGATTGAGAACTGCTCGCCGCTCTTGGCATTGACGAGTTTCTGGTTGCGGACTTCGTAGCCCCCCTCTTTCAACAGCCGTGTCGCCTCGCGCAGGTTGGCGCGCACGTTCTCGGGAGTTCCGCCGACCGGATTCTTGTACGGCTTGGTGAACACTTCCGACGGCACCTTGTCGCGTACGGTTTCGAGAATTTCGAGCTCCTTGCCTTCCGGCAATCCCGACGACGCAAGCTCGGTGCCGTCGAAATAGCTGCCGATGCGCTGGTACTGGCCGAAGAACAGCTGCTTGTTCATCTCCTCGAAATCGAACGCGTAGTTGAGCGCGAGGCGCACGCGCGGATCGCTGAATTTCTCGCGCCGCGTGTTGAGCACGAATCCCTGCATGCGCCCGGACGCGCGGTTGGGGAATTCCTCCTGCACCACGCGCTTGTCCTTGACGGCGGGAAAATCGTAGGCGGTCGCCCAGTTCTTGGCCGAATTCTCGGTGCGCCAGTCGAGCGCGTCGCCCTTGAAGGCCTCGAGCGCGACGGTGGAGTCGCGGAAATATTCGTAGCGTATCTCGTCGAAGTTATCGCGCCCGATGTTCACATTGAGGTCCTTGCCCCAATAGTCCTTCACCCGCTCGTAGACGATGGTGCGGCCGGCGACGAATTCCTTGATGCGGTAGGCGCCGTTGCCAAGCAGGGACTCGAGCGTGGTCGCCGTCACGTCGCGTTTCTTGCCCGACGCGTCGGTGCCTTCCCACCAGTGCTTCGGCAGCACGTTGAGCTGGCCGACGATCTGCGGCAGCTCGCGATTTCCCGGCTGGTCGAACGTGAAAATGATGTCGCGCTCGCCGCTTTGCTCCGCCTTCACGACGTGGCGGTAATAGGCCGAGAGCATCGGATGATTCTTCTGGAACGCCTGCAGCGAGAAGATCACGTCATCCGGTGTCACCGGCTTGCCGTCGTGCCACTTGGCGCCCGCGCGCAGCCGGTAGGTGACGGAGGAGAAATCCGCCGGATGGCTCACGCTTTCGGCGAGCAGACCGTATTCGGTCGATACCTCGTCCGAGGCCGGCACCATCAGGGTGTCGAAGATGTCGTTCAGTCCCCCGGCGATCGTCCCCTTCACGCCGGCGACGACCAGATTGAAATTGTCGAACGTGCCGAACCCGCCGAGCCGGACAACGCCGCCCTTCGGAGCATTCGGATTGACGTAGTCGAAGTGCTTGAAGCCGGCCGGATACTTCAGGTCGCCGAACAGCGAGAGGCCGTGGCGCCAGGTCTTGTCATCGGCGCGCGCCACCCCGTTTGGTCCGGGAAAGACACCGGCGGCGGGGACGACCAGGGCGGCGGCGGCGCTGCGCAATAAGGTCCGTCGGGACAGCTTCACGGAACGGCTCCCAATGTCGGTCGCACCCAGGTTCGCTTCAACGGATTTCGCTGAATTATGTCAGTTTTCCGGTGCCGCAATAGACGCCTTGGGATGCCATCATTACCGTTCGCCCACGTTACGCGGGCGAATCGTCGCACTGGCTTGTCCCGCGGTGCACGCTGAAGCGCTGCACCGCCTGCAGGACAAGAAACTACTGCGTCTTGGTGCCGGTCGGCGCCTCGGCCGCCTTGGGCAGCGCCGCCGGGCTGTCGGATTTCGAATTGAGGTAGGCGATCACGTCGGCGCGCTCGCTGCCGCGCGGCAGCCCGGCGAAGCTCATGGACGTACCCGGAACGAAGCCCTTGGGGTTGGAGAGGAATACGTTGAGGTCCTCGACCGTCCACTTGCCGGGCTTGCCCTTCATGCCGGCCGAGTAGTTGAAGCCCGCATGCGAGCCGCGCTCGCGCCCGACCACGCCGTAAAGGTTGGGGCCGACGCGGTTCGGCTCGCCCTTGCCGAAGGTATGACAGGCGGCGCATTTCTTGGCCGAATTCTCGCCCTTGGAAATGTCCGCGCTGGCGAGCAGCTTCTCGATCGGCTCGTCGGGGACCGCGGCGGCCGCGCCCGCCACCGGCTTCTCCTCGACCACCACATCGAAGCCGGGCTTCGCGGGCTTGGCCGGGTGAAACACCGCCTCGGCGGCGATGTTGAGCGACAGCAGGCACAGGCAGGTGAACAGCAATGCGCCCAAGATCTTGTTGATTTCGAAGGAGTCCATCGCGACTCGGGCCTCAAGGCGGGAAATTCAGGCGGAATCGGTGCCAGAAGGGCACCTGACGGAGCCGACACATAGCCGGTTTGCCGCCGGGCTGGCAACCCGTGTAGACAGTCATCCGTCCAAGTTTACCGCCAGCAGAAAACGCCCGCGAACGGGCATTTTTCCCATGACTTCCGACGTCATCGTCCTGATCCCGGCCCGCATGGCCTCGGTGCGCCTGCCGGGCAAGCCGCTCGCCGAGATCGGCGGGCTGCCGATGATCGTGCGCGTGATGCGCCGCGCCGAGGAAGCGGCGGTCGGCCCTGTGATGGTGGCGACAGATTCCGCCGAAATCGCCGATGCCGTGACGGCGGCGGGCGGCCGTGCGGTGATGACGCGCAGCGACCATGCGACAGGCTCCGACCGGATTTTCGAGGCGCTGGGCTTAGCCGATCCGGAGGGACGCGCCAAAATCGTCGTCAACGTTCAGGGCGATTTCCCGATGCTGACGGGCAACGACATCAAGGCCGCGCTCGGCCCCCTCGCCGACCCGGAAGTCGATATCGCGACGCTGGCGCTGGAGATCACCGAGGACGCCGAGCGCACCGACCCGAACGTCGTGAAGGCGATCTGTTCGCCCGTCGCGCCGGGCCGTTTCCGTGCGCTCTATTTCACCCGCGCGACCGCGCCGACCGGCGACGGGCCGCTTTATCATCACATCGGCCTCTATGCGTACCGCCGCGCGGCGCTCGAACGCTTCGTCAAGTTGCCGCCATCGCCGCTGGAGCAGCGCGAACGGCTCGAGCAATTGCGCGCGCTCGAAGCCGGCATGCGCATCGATGTCGCGCTCACGAAAAACGTGATCTTCGGCGTCGATACGCAAGAGCATCTCGACAAGGCACGCGCGCTGCTCGTTGACCTCGGCGCGGGCGGCACGTATCGGAACACCCCATGAGCAAGCTGAAAATCGCGTTCCAGGGAGAGCCCGGAGCGAACTCGGACATCGCAGCCCGAGAGGTCTATCCCGACTGCGAGCCGTTACCCTGCGCAACCTTCGAGGACGCGCTCGCGGCGATCCAGAACGGCGAGGCCGACCTTGGCATGATCCCGATCGAGAACTCGAT
>JAXDOA010000678.1:0-2867 GCA_034669125.1 Hyphomicrobiales bacterium | reverse complement strand
ATAGCAGGCCGTATTGAAGAACTTGTCCACAGTCTGCTGGCCACGCGGAATTCGGGTTGCAGACCAGACTGAAGAGTGAGAATCCCATCGATGCCCCAGCCGCCAGCTATCCGGTCAGCGATCCCGTTCCATCCGGCGCCGAAGCGCCGTCCCTTTCCGAACGGCAACTCATAAATAACAGCCGTGGTGAGGCGGTGCCGGTGATCGAGCTCCGCCAGGCCCTTTTCGGCTTTCCGGTCGAGCACATTCTGCATGCGGCCACCAGTGGATGCGCCGCCGCCACCGAAACCCGGCGAATCGGAGATAGCCTTGGAAAAGGCGTAGGTCCCGATAAACGTCAGCCCTTTCGACCGGCGTTTTTCGAATCGCAGCGTGCCGCCGTTGTAGTTAGCGAATCCCGTGCTGGTCTCCAGAAACACGTTGCCGAGAGGCACCACGATCCCGCTCTCCTTCGTAAAGGCCACCAGCCGGCGAAACTGGTTGCGGCCTCCAGAGCCGACGTTGTTGGGAATAGTTGTATTGTTCGTGAGATCGGGAATGGTGGCGCGAAAGCCCAGGGGCTCAGCCGTGTTGCTTTGTTCCTGCCTCTGCAGCCGCGTGCTCTTGGTCCCGATGTAAGCCGCTTCCACAACCATGCTGCCGGGCAGCTCTTTCTGCACGGTAAAGTTCCAGGATTGTACATAGGCATTGTGAAAGTCCGGCGGGAACCCGTTCGGTCCCGGCTCGAACTGTGCGATCGGGCCTGGTCCCAGACCTGGGTTCTGCACAAGGAAACCGATGAAGCCCTCTCCCGGAGGCGGACCGTTCTGCTGGAGCCCGAGATTATTCTGTTGTTCGATCACGCGCGGGTAATTCAGCAACGAGTCGCCGTAAACCGCGACCGGCACTGTGTCGTAGAAGATCCCATATCCGCCACGGACCACCATCCCCGACTTAAACGGTTGCCATGCAAACCCGAAGCGCGGCCCGAAGTCGTTCTTCTCTGTGTTGGTAAGGGATCGAGGGAAACCGTTCTGCCCGGCGATCGCATGGTAGGGCACATAGGGGCTGGCCTGCGTCAGGAAGTTGACGAAGTTCGTTCCGCACGCGGCATAGCTTGGGCAGACGGTGGGATAGACGAACGAACCGTACTTGTTGTCGGTGGTGTAGGGCGGCGTAAAGTACGTGTACCGCATTCCGATGTTCAGCGTCAGGTTCCGCGCCAGCTTGAAATCATCCTGTACGAACGCACCCCATTCGCGCAGGCGGTATTCGGTGCGGAAGTCGCTCACCACTCGCGCCTTCTGTCGGGCGAGCCCCAGTTCGAAGGCGGCCAGTTCGTTGCCCGTGTTGCCGACGCCGTCGATTCCCGTCCATCCGGCGGTGTCGAATGTGAAACTGCCGCGTGGCGTATCCGGCCGCGTCTGGTCGATGCGCACGTCCCGCAGTTCTCCGCCGACTTTCAGGAAGTGCCGCCCCTTGTTGAAGGAGAGTATCTCCAGCGGTTGAAACGTATGGTTCCGGGCCTTGTTTGGACCGGTGTTATTGCCCCACGCGGAAAAGCCGGTCACCGAAACCGCCGGTGATCCGATCAAGCCTGCCTGGGTGGCATACTCCAGTCCCCTGATTCCGTACTTCGCCATGTAATCCAGACCCTGCAGGTAGTCTTCTGCAGCGGTAATCTGAAACCATCCCTGATAGCCGAAACGGAACTCGTTCACAACGGTGGGACTAAGAACTTTGGTGTAACTACCCGTGACATTAATCTGCCGCTGATTATCCTGCTGTCCGAACCCCGGAAAGGTATTCGGGTTGTAGCCGTTGGAGTCCTGAAAGCTGAACCTTCCGAAAATCGTGTCGTTGGGCGAGAACTGATGGTCCATGCGGGCGCTGAACTGATCGGAGTTCGACGTATTGGAGCGCCCGTCCAGGAAATTCTGGCTGGGATTGCCGTTCGATCCGGTTATCCCGTTAGTATTTGCCAGAGGAATGAAGCTGGTGTCCGCCAGCATCTTCGACGCTACCGGATCCATTCGGCTCATTGGCACTATGTTGCCAATGAACGGGTCGCGGACGAATCGCGGACGCCCCGACGCATCGGTGACAGCCCTCGAACTCGCGGCATCGAAAATCTGCCCGCGGCGGTAAGTACGGCCCAGAGCATCGGCGACCGTAGTTGCAGTGAGGAGATTCTGACTGAAGTCGCCCTGCCGTTGAGCCAGGCTGGGCACGGTCGCGACCGTCGCGTTGCCCCTCGTTTGCCGGAAGCCTTCATAGGTGGTGAAGAAAAATGTCTTCCGCTCCCCGCCGACTTTCGGCACAAAAAAGACGGGTCCGCCCAGATTGAAGCCAAACTGGTTTTGCTTAAACGGGGGTGCACAAGCCTCGCGTGTCGCGATGTTCGGGGCGCTGCGATCGCACGGAAACGCCGATGAATTGCGATCGAAGAACCGGCGCGCCTGAAAAGCGTCGTTGCGCACGAATTCCCAGGCACCACCATGAAAGTCTCTCGTGCCCGATTTGGTAATGACGTTCACCTGGGCACCACCGCCTTTCCCGAATTCCGCCGAATAGTTATTGGTCTGGATCTTGAATTCCAGCACGGCATCAATGTTGGGGCGCACCGTGATCCGGTTCTGGAACGAATCGGAGTTGGAGGTGCCGTCTATCTGGAACGCGTTCTGGTCGGCGCGCAGGCCCGCGGCGGAAAAGCCCTCAGCCCCGCCGGCTCCGGTGGCACCGCTGTTCACGCCCGGCACCAGCAACGCGAGTTGCGCGAAATTTCTGCCGTTGAGCGGCAGAGCCAGAATCTTCTGATTGTCAATCACCGCGCCGAGCGTGGCGCTTTGGCTTTCCACCAGTGGCGCCTGCGCCTGCACCTCCACGGT
>JAXDOA010000677.1:0-2540 GCA_034669125.1 Hyphomicrobiales bacterium | reverse complement strand
TGCAGGTGGGTTCGGTAACCGAATCGGTGCAGGTGACCGGGGCCGCGGCTACGCTGGAGACCGACATTAGCGAACATGGACAGGTGGTGAGTTCCGAGCAGGTCGTGGGATTGCCGCTGAATGGACGGAACTATTCGGATCTGGCCCTGCTCGCCACCAATGTACACAAGTCAGTCCTTGCCACTGCGCCTATCACCAGTACGCCACGCGAGGGCGCGTTCAATGCGAACGGCATGCGAAGCACTTACAACAATTTTCTGCTGGATGGCATGGATAACAATGCTTATTCGACCAGCAACCAGGGCTTTTCCAATCAGGTAGCGCAGCCGTCACCCGATGCGGTGCAGGAATTCAAAGTCATTACGAGTAACTTCAGCGCGGAGTACGGGCGCGTGGGCGGGGCGGTGGTGAACGTGGTGATGCGTTCGGGAACAAATCAAATTCACGGCACGGCTTACGATTTTGTGCGCAATACGAAGCTGAACGCGCTCGGCTATTTCTTCGGTACGCCGCCTCTGGCAAAGCCTACATTGCAACGGAACCAGTTCGGACTCACGGTAGGCGGGCCGATCGTGAAGAATAAGATCTTCTATTTCGCCGATTACGAGGGCTTCCGCAACTTACAAAAGGTGGTGAATATCGATTCGCTTCCCACGCTGAACGACCGGCAGGGCATTCTACCCGTTACGGTGGTGAATCCCGCAAATGGCACCGTGTATCCGGCGGGCACGAAGATTCCTCTCACCTCGTTTGCGTCAAAGGTTCTGAACGATCTGCCAGCCCCGACCAGCGGCGCGCGCAGTTCGAATTACCAGATTTTGCAGCTGACCCGCGATTACAGCGATAAATACGACGCCAAGGTGGACGGGGTTATCAACAACACCATGACCGCTTTCCTGCGTTTCAGCCAGCGGAAAGATAATCAGTACTACCAGCCGGATATCGCGGGCCCTTCGGGTGGCAACGGGAATGGCAATATCCGCGTGTTGAACCAGAGCGCGGCCGCGGGTTACACGTGGACTGCTACACCGAGTTCAGTAGTCGAAGCGCGTCTCGGATTCACGCACCTGACCGGTGGCAAGTTCCCGCCGTTTCTGGGCGGACCGAGCGAACTGGATCTTTATGGAGTTACGGGATTGCCCACTGCGCCTTATCTGACGGGCGGGCTGAACACGCAGACAATCGGCGGCTTTAATACACTGGGGCGGCAGGCAACGAATCCGCAGTTTCAGAATCCGACAACGTGGAATCCGAAGGTGAATTACTCGTGGAACAAGGGCCGTCATGCGATCAAGGCGGGCGTGGAGATGACGATCATCCACACAGAGGTGATGGATATTAATCCTCCCTACGGGCTGAACCAGTACACCAGCGGCTTCAGCAAGCCGACATGCGCGCAACTCGGCCAGGCGGCAGGCTGCAGTATCCCAGGCGACTCCGCGGCCACGACCAGTTACAATCTGGCGGATTTTTATTTCGGGCTGCCAACGCAGGTTTCGCTGGCGCCGTTCCTGGTAGGTAACTATCGGCAGCGGCAATATTTCGCCTACGTGCAGGACGATTATCGAGTCAATAACAAGCTCACGCTGAATCTGGGCATGCGGTGGGAGTTTGCGACGCCGCGCTGGGAACGGGACAACGTGCTGACAAACTTCGATCCGGCTACGAATACGCTGGTGCAGGCGAAGAATGGAAGTCTGTTCGACCGCACGCGGGTGAATCCGGATTACAACAACTGGGGACCGCGTATCGGGCTGGCTTACAGTGTAGATCCTAAAACGGTGTTTCGCGGCGGATATGGCATCAGTTACGTTCATCTGAACCGGCTGGGCAGCGCGGATGAGTTGGGCATCAACTTCCCGCAGGTGGTTCTGGCGGTGATCAATCAGAGTATTCCGGCCGGCAGCACGAGCCTGCCCTCCTCCTTCATCACCGCGCCGAACTTCCCGGCAGGCCTGCTGGACCCCTCGAAGTTCAATACGGCCAACGCGAACATTGCTTATGTTCCGAAAGACACGAAGTGGCCGATGGTGCAGACCTGGTTCTTCAGCGTGCAGCGCGAACTGATGCGCAATACGGTGCTGGAAGTGGGTTACTCGGGCAATCACAGCACCCGGTTGCCGATTATTGCGGATTATAATCAGGCCACTCCCAACGCGTCTACGGCGACTTGCAACGCTTCGGTGCAGACTGGCTGCCTGGGCACGCAGGCGCGGCGTCCGAATCCGACTTATGGGTCAATTACGTGGGTAGACCCGGCCGGTTCGGAAAGTTATAACAGCCTGTTTGTTCGGTTTGAGCACCGCCTAACGCACGGGCTGTATTTCCTGAATTCGTTTACGTGGTCGAAGGCGCTGGGGAATTCCGAGCAGGCACTGGAGAACGCGGGCACCGGGAACACTGTGGCTAATCCGCAGAATATTTATAACCTGGCGGGGGAACGGGGTCCTTCGAGCTTCGACGTGAAACTGAACAATGTTACTTCGTTTGTATATCAACTGCCGTTTGGCAAGGGGCGCGCTTATGGAGCAGCATGGAAT
>JAXDOA010000676.1:0-4395 GCA_034669125.1 Hyphomicrobiales bacterium | reverse complement strand
CAACACCCAATGGTTCCGGAGAACGGTATCAATTCGGATATGGACGGCAGCGCTCCTGACCAATGCGGCACGGCGCTGCTGCTTGTTGACGTAATCAATCACTTTGAGTTCCCCGATGCGCCTGAGTTGCTGCAGAATTGGGGACCTGCGGCGCTGCGGCTTGCGGAACTGAAACGCCGGGCTAAGTCGCACGGCATCCCGGTTGTTTATGTAAATGACAACTTTGGGAAGTGGCGTTCCAGTTTCGCCGGTCTACTCGCTTACTGCACACGTCCGGAGGCGCGGGGCAGGGAGGTTGTCAGCGCGCTCGCTCCGCACGAAGACGATTACTTCGTGCTCAAGCCAAAGCATTCCGGCTTTTATCAGACACCACTCGAGATATTACTGACAAATCTTGGAACAAAGAAAGCAATAATAGCTGGGGTAACAACAAATAATTGTGTACTGTTCACCGCAAGCGATGCCTATATGCGCGACCTGCAGGTGCAGGTTCCGCGGGATTGCGTGGCTGCCGCTTCCGTGACGGCTCATGAGACGGCCCTCGAACACATCGCGACAGTGCTGAAGGCCAATGTGGCGGCCGCCACCGAAATGTCCCTCGGCTGCTGAGGCCTGCTGGAAACCGTTTGCACGGCCCGCTGTCCCCACCCCGAACCAACAAAGCACCAGCGAACCTGCAGCCGCAATGAAGCGCCGAACAGGGTGGGATCGAAGTCTCGTCCGATCTGACACTCGATTGCACAAATGTGTTGAAACAAAATTGCAACCAGCAACGCAGGCATTTTCAGACCAAAACGGCTGGGATAATAATGATGCCTGCACCGCCGTTAAGGCGGACCTGCGGCGGAGGGATAAGATCGGCCTCCCAGGCTGAGATGGTCTGCCGTGTACTGAATTCGAAGATCAGCGCGTTCATTCCGGCGAACAAAAGCGCGAGCAACTTAAGCCGGAAGTAAACGCTGCTACCCCTTCGCTGCCTGGCGCCAGCACAAGAGCATCCCGTGGTGAACATAACCGCAAACCCGGCCAAACTCCATGGCATCGGTTGTCGGAAGACTGCAAAAGCAGGGTGGTCTGTCATGTACCCCAAAAGGCGCAGGTCCAACAGGATGGTCCCCAACGGACAACGCGAGCGGGAGCACGTACCCTGATCTTCAGGGAGACGATGAAGCGCCACGGCCGCTGAACGCATGGGCCATGCTGATGTATGATGCCGAATACATTGTGCTGAACCGAAGATCTGTTCTGAAGCTTCCGCTGGCCGCTCCTCTTCTGCGGGCCGCCGAACCCGCCCATAAAATTAAAATTACAGGGTTTGAAATTCATAAGGTATCTGTACGCTGGCGTGACCTGATGTTCGTGGAAGTGCACACGGACGCGGGCATCACCGGTCTTGGTGAAGCGACGCTGGAGAGCCGTACGGACATTGCCGAATCCGTGCTGCGCTGGCTGGAACCGGAGTATGTGGGCCTGGACCCCGCAGGCCCTGAGCAACACTGGAACCGCATTTACTATCTGGCGACCCGCTGGCGCAACGGGCCTGCGCTGATGACCGGACTTTCGGCAATCGATCAGGCCCTGTGGGATATCGAAGCGAAGCGTCTCGGCGTGCCGCTGCACAGGCTGCTGGGCGGACCGATTCAGAAGGAACAGCGAGTTTACTTCACTCATTGGGACGCTTCGATCTCCCGCGAGAAGCGCGAGATTGCGGCACTTGTGGACCTTGCTGCGCAGACGAAAGCGCAGGGCTGGACGGCCGTCAAATACACTCTGCCGCAAGCCGGATTTGAGCTGGAGCGCATCGACAGAGACGTTGCGGAACTTGCGGCCATACGCAAGGTGTTTGGCAGCCATATTGATATCGGGCTGGAGTGCGCCGAAACGCTTACTGTCCGGTCCGCGATTCAGATGGCGAACGCGATCGCCCCTTACCGCCCGTTATTCCTCGAAGAGCCTGTCTGGCGTGAGAATCCCGCTGGATTGGGCGAAGTAGCAGCAAAAAGTCCGGTCCCCATCGCAACTGGGGAAGGCCTGTTCTCCCGCTATGAATTCAAGCAGTTGTTAGATGCCAAAGGAGCAGCTATCATCCAACCGGACGTCATGCATGCCGGCGGCATCACCGAACTTCGCAAGATAGCCAATATGGCGGAAACGTATGGCGTTGAGATCGCGCCGCACCAGTGCAGCGGCCCCATCGCTCACATGGCCTCGCTGGCGGTCATGTCGGTGTGCCGCAACTGCCTTATTCATGAATGGGAGGCCGCGGACGACGAGCTTTTCCGGGAGATGACCGGAGGCACATATCCTATCCAGAAGGACGGCCGGGTCACACTGCCCGAAGCTCCCGGCATCGGCATCAAAGTAGACTTCGCGGAATTCAAACGCAAGCACCCCTACAAAGGAATTCGGAGCCGGGCGCTCGTTAAGTTTTAGCTCCGGCCTGAGGATCGTAGGGTACAACACATCGGGCCGGTTGGGCTCAGGTCGACCACGAAGTAATTCGATGTTGGCCCGGTTACGAACCGGTGCCAGGAAAGCCGGAGCACAGCCAGGGAAGTTGCAGAAAGAAGCCGGAATGAAAGTCCACTCCGAGCGACAGGAAAGCACAGGCCGCACGGTGCAAGCAACTGGAACAGTGGCAGCAGGAGCATCCGGGCAGTCGAAAGAGTGCGGCGCGGCATCTGCACAAGCCGGGAACGGTAACCAAGACTACGGCGAAGCGGAAGCAATCTTCCGCCTGAGCTACTTCAGCTGAATGCTTTGAACTTCTATCGTGCGCGACAGCGCCCGGTCCAGGCCTGCCTTCGCCTCGCCCAGATCCGCTTCTGCACGCACCTGCCGTGTACGCGATGCAATGAGTTCCGTCTGTCTCTGCAGCACCAGAAACACGGTGGTTGTGCCCGCCTGAAACTGCCGCTGTTCGCTCCGGTACTGTTCCCCGGCGTACTGCTGGGCATTGTTTGCCGCGTCGAGCCGGGCCTGCGCCGAAGCCACCAGCTGGAGTGAATTTCGCACGTCCTGCTCGATTGCCATTTCGACCTGCTGCCGGATTGTGCGCAGGCGCCGGCCTTCCGCGACAGAAACTGCCGCAGCCGCGTTCGCGGAACGGTTCCGGATCGGAATAGAGATATTCACGCCCACGGTCGCGCTGTTGAAGGCGCCGCTCCCGAGGTTGCTGAGCGACTGCCCATAGCCACCCACAAAGAACGGTGGTATGGTGCTGCTGCCGAATGAGATGGGCGGCAGGGGAGGGATTCCGGACTGCGCGGAAAGAGCATTGATTTGGTTCACCAGCGGTCCGAACGCTGCGGTGAAAGGGTTGGCGCCGGTCTGCACCAGCGGATAGCCCGCAAGCCCTACAGTGCTCAGGGCGGCGTAGACATCCATCTGCGCTTTGGTCTGTTCGCGGGTGAGCCTCACGTCCAGCTGATTCACCTCCAGCGAGAGTTCGCTCTGTTTCAGTTCGGGCCGCCCTGCGAGCGCCACCTTCACGGCATCAGGAAGCGCGGGTAACTCGATGCGGGTGTCCGGCCGCTGCTCCGGCTCAAGGGCCATGCCCCACATCAGGTCCGTGCGATCGGCCAGCATCAACGCTTTCAGTGCATTTTCAGCGGACGTCAGTGCAGTCTGGGCGGAGAACAGATTCTGCTGGAACGTCGCAATCTGTGTCTGGGTCTGGACCACATCCACAGGCGCGAGCAGGCCCTGTTCTACCTGGCGGCGATTACTGGCGTCCTGCTGTTCCGCCAGGCGCACGGCCTCGCTTTGAACTTCGAGGTTACGGAAGGCAAACCCAAGCTCCCAGTAAGCCTGCACTGCCTGCGTTGCGATTTCGATGACGCGCTGCCGAAACTGTTCGTCGCTCAACTGCACGTTCTTCCTGGCGACCTGGATCCGGTGGCGGTTATCGTCATACCGCAGCCCGCGCCAAAGCGGCTGTGTCAGATTCAGTTTCTGGGCCGTGGGGAACTGAGGGTTCAGCGTGTTAAACGAACTATTGCTCAATTGGCGTGAGGACGAGAAATCCAGCTTGGAGGTGGTGCCAAGCCAGGGCGATGCGCCCGACAGCTGCGGGTCCGCACTCAGTTCTTTCGTTGTCAGCTTGCCGTTGGACGCGCCACCGAGTGAAGAACTCACCGGTGTGATGGTGCGGGTAGCGTGCGCGGCCAGACCAACTCGCGGATCAAATACACCCAGCGCCCCACGCAAATTCAGACCCGCCTCTTCCAGATTGATACGCGATACCGCGAGGTCTCTGTCACTTGAAAGCACCCGCTGAATCACCTCCGCGAGGGAGATCTTCGCCGTACCCAGGATGCCGATGCGGGCCGGGACCTCCATCGGCTTCACAGGCGGAAGTGCCGGCTGGGCAGGGGGCTGAGCGGCAGGAGTCTG
>JAXDOA010000675.1:0-3837 GCA_034669125.1 Hyphomicrobiales bacterium | reverse complement strand
GCTTCGGCTGTCTCGGCGCGGGTGTGCGTGTTGCACCCTTCCGAAACCACCGCCCCCGATCCGCACTCCAAGACGCCTCTAGAAGCGCCCCTCATGGATCGAGGCGGGTGCATTATCCGGCAGGTTTTCAGGGCGGGGATAACTTTTTTTTCGCGAAGTTATCCCCGGGGGGCGCGGAAGCGCGCGAGGCCTTCGCGCGTCCCGGTACGGCTTGCTAGACTGCCTGACGTTTCTGGCAGGAGGCAGCATGGCACGGCGCCCGATTGGCGATTCCCGCACGCAGGCGGAAGCGGCCTTCAAGGCCGCGACCGCCAAGCCCATCGAGACGCCCGCGGCGCCGCCTCCCGCGCTGCCGGGCGTGAAGGAAATGGTGTCGCTGCGCATCGACCGCGACGTGCTCGATTTCTTTCAGGGCGACGGGCCGGGCTGGCAGGACCGCATCAACGCGGCGCTGCGCAAGGCGGCGGGGAAATAGCGGGGAGCCGCGCGCCACACGGTCAACTTTTGAGGCCGCGATTGTAGGCGTCGACCAGCGAATTGTAGTCGCGCATCAGGCGCTGTGGCGTGCCCTCGATCATCTCTCCGCCGCCGGCGTTGAGATGCCAGATTAGGCGGCTATCCAGTCGTCACTTGCTTGCCTCAACTTATTCGTCAACATTTCAGCTGGTCGCGCAATCGAACGAGGCCACACAATGGCAGATAGATTTGATCGCTTTCAACCCATCATGAATCGAAGTTTTTCGCTTCGAGCTTTCAATCAGTTCGAAACCGAGATCAATAGGCATTTTTGGTCATTCAAGGCGATATCAGACTACTCAAGGTTCATTGCGCAAGCCGAAAAACGCAAAGATGTTAGCAAGAAGACAGCTGATGTTTTCAAAGCAAGTGGGCCCGATGCAATTCGGATTCCTTTGACTGTGTCGGACTGGCTTGAAGCTAGAAAAGAATTGGAGAATTGGCTTCGGCTTGGAGCGCTTGTTTCAGCATCTTCGTACCTAGAAGTATATCTCAGTCAGATCGCTCGTTCCGCACTGATGTCTGACCCTCTGTGTCGCTATGGTGCCACGAAAAGATTGGATGGGGTTGTACTGCTGAAGGCCGGAAAGGAGCTTCCTTACTCGGAGGAAGTGGAAGAAATCACCAGAGGGGAATGGAATTCGCGTCTTGCAGCTTTCAAGCGAGTTTTCGGCAGCGCTCCGGTTGGGTTGGACGTTCACATTTCAGCCTTGGAACAAATTCGAAAGATAAGAAACGAGTTCGCGCATGGATTTGGTCGAGAGCTGAGCGTCGCTATGCCGTCGGATTTTTCCGTGAAGCCGATCCGGTCTCTTAGTCAGAAGACATTCGTTAAATACATTGGGACAATATCGAAATCTGCGGCGGTAGTTGACAGATTTTTGCTTGCTGGTTTCATCGGCAACTTCGAAATAGTCCACTACTATCATCAGTGGAGAATGAGGGGGCGTGACAAAAAAGACGCCAAATACGACTCAGCGCGAGCCTTCCAGCGTAGCTTGCAGCGAGACGGGGCATATTCCGCGAATGCAGAGTTTTGTCGACAGCTGATACGCTACTATGATTCATTGTAAGCTCTTCCGATGCTAGATTCAGCGGACTGCGAAGGCGTCGCGCCGCAACCTCGGTGCAAACGAGTTACTTTCGTTTCTTGCTCCGCCTTGCTAGTTGTCGCGATGAGCGCAATTCTTCCGCATTTTCCTCAATCGCGCCGACTTGCTCTTCCCACCACCTAATTGCATCGCCGAGAATTTGTCGGGCAGTTACAAGCTCGCCCTCAAATTCGAGCACCACCTCGGGCCCTTCCGGAAAGCGGGCCCCGGGATCTCCAACGACCTTCAGAACACTTCGGAATTCTTTGAGATTAGAGTTTCTCTCATCAACTATGAACTTGAAGAATATTCTGTGAGCACTGCTATGCTTTCGCCATGACTGAAATGCCGCATCGACCGCGTCCTTCAAGAAAACAGAGCGACTGGAATCTATGTTCTTGAGAGTATGCCCTACTGCCCTTAGAAGGGTCGTTGCGGTAACCCAACTCAGTCGCGACGATGCGAGCGTCTCTGCCTCAAAGAATGATTGTCGGGCGCGATATACGTCACGCATAACGGCACGAGCACGAAAGGCGTACTGCGCGCCTTTATCGTTCTTGATGCGCCTCTGCTCCTTCGGCTTCGGCCATGTGTGATACCGGAGCGCTTTAGTCCTCACGTCGATCCCACAAGTTCAGTATGTTGCGGTGAGACCGGCGACGGCGTCACAACGCCCTATTACTCTCCTTCACCCGCTCGGCATCCACATACACCTGCTCGCCCATCGCCTTGAATTTCTCGCTCATCTCCGCCATTCCCGCCTTCGCGTACGCGTCGGCGGGCAAGCCGTCCGCGAGCACGCCTGACTGCGTCAGCCCCATCGCATTCGGATCATTCAATCCCTTCGCATAATCGCGCACATCCTGCGTGATCTTCATCGAGCAGAATTTCGGGCCGCACATGGAGCAGAAGTGCGCGACCTTGTGCGCCTCCTTGGGCAGCGTCTCGTCGTGGAATGCTTGCGCGCGGTCGGGGTCGAGCCCGAGGTTGAACTGATCCTGCCAGCGGAAGTCGAAGCGCGCGCGCGAGAGCGCGTCGTCGCGCAGCTGCGCGCCCGGATGGCCCTTGGCGAGGTCGGCGGCGTGCGCGGCGATCTTGTAGGTGATGACGCCTTCCTTCACGTCGTCGCGGTCGGGCAGGCCGAGGTGCTCCTTCGGCGTGACGTAACAAAGCATCGCGCAGCCGAACCAGCCGATCATCGCGGCGCCGATGCCGCTCGTGATGTGGTCGTAGCCGGGCGCGATGTCGGTCGTGAGCGGGCCTAACGTATAGAACGGCGCCTCGCCGCATTCCTTGAGCTGCTTGTCCATGTTGATCTTGATCTTGTGCATCGGCACGTGGCCGGGGCCTTCGATCATCACCTGGCAGCCTTTCTTCCAGGCAATTTGCGTGAGCTCGCCGAGCGTTTCGAGCTCGGCGAATTGCGCGCGGTCGTTGGCGTCCGCGATCGAGCCCGGGCGCAAGCCGTCGCCGAGCGAGAACGACACGTCATACTTGCGCATGAGGTCGCAGATGTCCTCGAAGCGCTCATAGAGGAAGCTCTCCTTGTGGCGCGACAGGCACCACTTGGCCATGATCGAGCCGCCGCGCGACACGATGCCGGTGACGCGGTTCGCGGTGAGCGGCACATAGGCGAGGCGCACGCCGGCGTGGATGGTGAAATAGTCGACGCCCTGTTCGCACTGCTCGATCAGCGTGTCCTTGTAGCACTCCCAGTCGAGCTTGACGGGGTCGCCGTTCACCTTCTCCAGCGCCTGATAGATCGGCACGGTGCCGATCGGCACCGGCGAATTGCGCAGGATCCATTCGCGCGTGTTGTGGATGTTGCGCCCGGTCGAGAGGTCCATCACGGTGTCGGCGCCCCAGCGGATCGCCCACACCATCTTCTCCACTTCCTCTTCCACCGAAGACGTGACGGCGGAGTTGCCGATATTGGCGTTGATCTTGGTGAGGAAGTTGCGGCCGATGATCATCGGCTCCAATTCAGCGTGTTTGATGTTGGACGGAATAATTGCGCGGCCGCGCGCCACTTCAGAGCGCACGAATTCCGGGGTGATGAACAGCGGCACGGAGGCGCCGAAGCTCTCGCCGTCGGCGCGCGCCGCTTCGGCGCGATCCAATTGTTTCTTGCGGCCGAGATTCTCGCGCTCGGCGACGTAGATCATTTCCTTGGTGACGACGCCGGCGCGCGCCCACTCGTATTGGGTGACCGGCTTGCCCGGCAGGCCGC
>JAXDOA010000674.1:0-3545 GCA_034669125.1 Hyphomicrobiales bacterium | reverse complement strand
CTGATACAGATCACACCGCAACTCCGTATTCTGGTTGCGGTCGAGGCGATAGACGGACGTAAATATGCGCCGTCCACGAATATGCGGAGTCTCGTCCTGGCGGACTTCAGGATTCAAGCTCTGCCTGGTCGAAAGGCATAGTGCCCGTATTCTGGGCTCCGCATAACGTAGCCTTTAAGCGGCTGCCAGGACTGCCAGCCGAGAGAGGACTACATGGAGATTTCTGAACTTCTGTCGCAACCCCATCACATGAATCCTGGGAGCGCTGCTCCTTATCTTGAAAGCTTCGCCGCCCGGATGGCGTCGCTTGGCCACACTTCGCTTACGATCAGCTTCTATTTGGACTCAGCCATTCACTTTGGTGGGTGGTTGGAAGCCAGAGGCCTGGACTTAGCTGGCCTTAATGAAGAAACCGTTAAGGCGTTCGGAGCACACCGCTGCCAATGCCCCGGTGGCCGCAGCCAGAAACGCGTTTCGCGAGCTTATACAGCACGTGTCGAGCGGTTCGCCGACTTTCTGCGGCAACGCGGCGCCATCAGAGCGGTCGCTGATTTAACCCCTGAGGCACCTTCGCCTCTCAGCGCATTTCGCGATTGGCTCTTGCGACATCGCGGACTGGCAATGCCAACGGTGGAACGCCACGAACGCCTGATCACCCGAATGCTGCCGGCGCTGGGCGCCGACGCTGACGCGTACAATGCAGCCTCGGTGCGAAGGGTCATTCTTGATCAGATCCGCGGCTTTCGGCCTGCGCATGCAAAAACGTTCGTCGGAGCGCTCCGCATCTATCTGCGTTTCCTCGCAACGAGTGGCGCATGCCAGCCTGGCCTTGAGCATACGCTGCCCACCGTGGCTGAATGGAAGCTTTCCTCGCTGCCGCGGTACCTCGACGCCGGGCAAGTAACTCGCCTCATTGACTCGTGTCGTAGGGACGGGCCGCAGGGGCTGAGGGACCGTGCGATTGTGTTGCTGTTGCTTCGGCTTGGGCTCCGAGCAGGCGACATTGCCAGCATGCGCCCAACTGATCTTGATTGGCAGGAGGCCACGCTGCTGGTGCGAGGTAAAGGACGCAGGGATGTCCGCCTCCCGCTGCCGCAGGATGCCGGAGACTCGGTTCTGGACTACATAGAACAGGCACGCCCACAGGTCGCCATCGACCGCGTGTTTCTCTGTTTGAAGGCTCCAGTTCGCCCCTTCCAGTCCGGAATGATCGTTTCCGACATCGTGCGCGCTGCACTCCGGCGCGCCGGGATCGAGAATCCGCCATCCCATGGTGCGAATCTCCTTCGGCACAGTACGGCAACCATGATGCTGCGCGCAGGTGCCACACTGGACGAGATCGGAACAGTGCTGAGGCACAAGTCGCCGGATACGACCGCGCATTATGCAAAGGTCGATATCGCTGCCCTTCAACAGATCGCGCAGCCCTGGCCAAAGGAGAACAGATCATGCTGAGCGAAGCTGTCAATCATCACATCGAGCTGTACCGGAGTATGGGTTTTAAGTACAAGGTCCAGGCATACATGCTCCACAGCTTCGCGGATTTTGCCCAGGATCGGTCCGGGGAGTTTATCCAAACCGACTCGGTTCTGGAATGGGCAGCAAGTGCGCCGTCGGTCCGCCAGCGCCATGATCGTTTGCTCACCGTGCGCCGTCTGGCATGTGCATTGAACGCAGAAGACAATCGCCACCAGGTGCCGCCAGACGACGTTTTCGGTCGCGCACGAAGGAGTCGTCGGACGTGTCACATCTTCACTCAGGACGAGATCGATCGTTTGCTGCGGGCCGCTTCCCATTTGACTCCGACAGGATCGATACGGCCAATCACCTACACGCCTTGCTGTCACTTATCATTTGTACCGGCCTGCGGGTGTCAGAGGCCTTGAACCTTGAACTGCCGGACCTGACGGAAGACGGACTCCTGATCCGTGCGACAAAGTTCCAAAAGAGCCGTCTTGTTCCTCTGCACGAAAGTGCACGCCGGGGCTTGCAGCAGTATGTCGCCGCTCGCAACCGGGTCGCAACAACTACAACCAGAGTCTTCATTTCCCGCCGGGGCGTCGGACTTCCTTATCCGACAGTGAACGCCACCTTCCTGTATCTGGCACGCTCAGCTGGCCTGCGGCTGGGTCCGGGGCAGGGCGGTTGCCGCATTCACGACGCGCGGCATACATTTGCGGTGAGATCGCTTGAACAGTGTGGCGGGGACCGTAAGGCCATTGCTCGGCATATTTCCGCGCTGAGCACGTATCTTGGGCACGCTCACGTTTCCGACACTTACTGGTATTTGCAGGCCACGCCAAAGCTCCTGAGTGATGTGGCGGCCGCGGCTGAAGCTCTGTATCGAGGGGGTGAGCGATGACTCCGATTGGTCCTCACCTCACGTCATTCCTGCGCGAATATCTTCCCAGCCAGCGCGAAATGAGCGTGCAGACCTCCGACACGTATGCCTATGCATTCCAGTTACTGGTATGCTTTGCTGCGGACCGCCTGAAGACCACTCCGGCCGCGCTCTCGATCGAGCAACTTGACGCAACGCTCGTACTGGCGTTTCTGGAACACCTCGAGAAAAAGCGCGGGAATTGCGCCAGGACCCGGAACTCGCGACTGGCCGCTATCAAGACGTTCTTCCGCTTTCTTGAATACCGGCTACCGTCCTGCCTCGAACAGGCCCGCCGGATTCGCGCCATTCCGGTGAAGAAGACCGACGAAGTGATCATCGGGTATCTTAATCGTGAAGAGATCCAGACTTTGGTGGACGCTCCTGACCCGAGTTCGCGCTACGGATTGCGCGACCGTGCGATGCTCCACTTAGCCTACGCTGGCGGGCTGCGCGTGTCGGAGTTGGTCGGACTTCATCTGACCGATCTGGCTCTCCACCCTCAGCCCACCATTCACGTGATGGGTAAAGGCCGTCGTGAGAGGGTGTTGCCCCTGTGGAAGGAGACAGCGAAGGCGGTTCGCGACTGGCTTAAGGTACGTGGCCAGCCGAAGAGCACAGCGCTGTTTCCGAACGCTCGTGGCGATGATATGACCCGATCGGGGTTTGAATACATTCTTGAGAAACACGTTCGAACGGCCAGCGCCAAACAATCTTCTATGGCGAATAAGCAGGTTTCGCCCCACAGCATGAGGCATTCGTGTGCGATGCACACTCTCCAGGCAACCGGTGACATTCGAAAGGTTGCTCTCTGGCTCGGCCACGCAAGCCTCCAAAGCACGGAGGTTTACCTCCGTGCCGATCCTACGGAGAAACTTGAGGCTATGTCGTCTCTGTCTCCTCCGACCTTACGACGCGGTCAATTTCGACCGCCGGATAAATTACTGGCCATGCTCCGATCTAAGGGGTAGGGTTCCGTTATGCGCCGTCCAAATCCTGCCAGGTGACCGGTTTTTGCGGGTCCGCAGCGCTTTACTCCGCATATTCGTGGACGGCGCATATTTGCGGCCATCGATTGCTTCGATTGCAACCAGAATGCGCAACTGCGGTGTGATCTGAATCAGGACGAAGCCTCCCACAAAGCCCGGCTCAGTGTTGCCAGATC
>JAXDOA010000673.1:0-3502 GCA_034669125.1 Hyphomicrobiales bacterium | reverse complement strand
TGGTGCTTTGCTGAAACAACCGTATAAGCAAAAGTGAACTAGTCTCTTTGGGGCGGCGAGCCAACTCTGCGAGCCGCCCTGCATCGAGCGTCGCCAGAATTCCCTTTTTTAGAGACCCGACAATATTCCTGTGGAAAACTGCGTTTAAGCCAGTTGTAGGTAGACAGAACTCCCTGATCTCGTGGAATCAATAGGTTGAGATTCATTGGCCATCGCGTGGGACAGGCAGCGTTACGCCGTGTTACAAGGGAGACTTCGTGCGTGAATTCATCCTGTCCGTGATCGCGGTCGTTCGCATCTTCTGCCAAAGCAGAAGCGACACGGCCCTTGAAGTCCTTGCCCTTCGACAACAGGTTGCCGTGCTCAAACGCAAGCGCCCGCGTCCAGTGTTGAACTCCCTGGACCGACTGTTCTGGACGACGCTCCGCCACCTCTGGTCACGCTGGACCGAAGTGCTTGTCATCGTCAAGCCCGAGACCGTCATTAGCTGGCACCGTGCGGGCTTCCGGCTGTACTGGCGTTGGCGCTCCCGGACCCGGCGGCGGCCGACCCAAGACTACCGAGGAGATCCGGGGGCTGATCCGACGATTGGCCGAGGAGAACACGGGCTGGGGAGCGCCCAGGATCCATGGCGAGATGTTGAAGCTCGGCTTCGCCGTCTCTGAGCGGACTGTCGCCCGGTATCTGCGTCGAATTCAACGCCGAAGCGACCCGGGTAAGAAGTGGTTGGCGTTTCTGCAAAACCACAATGAGGCCATCGTGGCCTTCGATTTCTTTACCGTGCCGACGTTGACGTTCCGGCTGCTGTACTGCTTCTTTGTCATCGAACATGGGCGTCGCAGGATCTTACATTTCAACGTCACTCGACATCCGAGTGCGGAGTGGGTCGTGCAACAATTGCGCGAGGCCTTTCCGGAAGCTGGCCCATACTGTTACGTGATCCTGGACCGCGATGCGAAATTCGATCCGACCGTCATCACGTTTCTGAGGGCGACAGGATTGAAACCGAAACGGACGAGCATCCCGTCGCCCTGGCAAAATGGCATTGCCGAGCGGTGGATTGGAAGTTGCCGGAGAGAGATCCTGGACCATGTGATCGCGCTGGACGAACGACACTTACTCCGGCTCATGCGTGAATACGTGAGCTACCACCATCAGGACCGTGTTCACGACTCTCTCGAAAAGGATACCCCGGACAAACGGGCTATCGAACCGAAGCCGGCCCTGGCTGCGAAGGTGACCTCACTGCCGCGACTCGGTGGCCTGCACCATCGCTACACCTGGGGCGACGCAGCGTAGCGGCTCTCCCGGGACGTGATGGGCTTGCGGTCGTCCTCGTGATCGCAATTCACACGAAGACACGCAGAGGGCCAGATCCCACAAGAGGAGTATCGTCGATTGCGCGACCTGGGTAGGGCCGGATCGCCCGGGATTACCTGGCCCGGCCGTAGGTGCCACCTTCACCTCGAAGCCGCCGCCGCCCCGTCAGCAGCCGACTTACTTTACTTAACTTAACCTCGCGAGCAGTGCGGATTAGGTTCTGACTACACACAAGTGGTTCGAATCCACTCGGGTGCACCAATGCATCATAAAATCAATCATTTAGCTTGGGTTCAATTGAATCGGAGCAATTACCCTCCGAGCAAACTATCTCGTCGGCAATCGGCGGAGCTCTATCCCAAGCTAACCGTGCAATGGCCGTGAAGGGGTTCGGAAGAGTAATCTTCACGGACCGCGGCAAACTTCTTCGGCCCTCAGGGTGGCGGTGGCTGCCGTCTTCTGTCAGCGAGCCGATTTGAACTGGCCACCAAACCATTGATCGACTTGCGCCAGGATTGGTGCCGGCTTCTTTACCCAGCGGAAGTGATGGTAGGCCTTGCCGTCTTCCGTGCAAACCTCGATCTGGGTCACCCGAGCCCGGCTCAGCTTCCTCGCCAGGTAGTCGGCGCTGGATCGGGGAACCAGGCTATCTCCCTGAAGAGAAATCATCAGGACCGGCACCTTCAACTGCTCCAGATCGTGATTGTAGTCGCTAACATCGCCCTTCACACAGTACCTGCCTGTCAGCGCCTCCTGCGTCCAGTCGAGAATCATGTTGAGCGGCTGTCTCCCGCCGAACCCCAGCCTGTCCCCCGGGAAGAAGCGCAGCACCTGATCGATTGTGCGCACGATCCTCAGCCCGAGATGACGCTTAAACCGCTGTCCCCGTGGCATCGCACCGTAGTAATTCGAGCCCCCCGCCAGCAGCACCACGGCATCGACTTCACCGGGGTGGCGACTGGCATAGAGCAGCGCTAACTGGCCACCCAGGCTGTGGCCTGCGAGAAGGAACGGCTGCCCGGCGGCTTCGGCCCGAAGCCTGGGGACAATCGACGCCAGGTCCATGTTCAGGATCTCGTTATACCCGAAATTGTGAGCACGCACGTCCGTGACTGAACTCTGCTTGCCTCCACGCAATTCGACTGTGGCTACCCGGTACCCCAGCGTGGCCCATGCCTGTGCCATTGTCCTGTAGATGTCCACGCTTGCCCCAAGCGCCGGCAGGAAGACCACCAGCCCCTTTTCGGGGGTGGGTTCCTCTCCAAACCACTCGATGACCGTCTGCGCCCGATCTGAGAGTTCAAACGGTTGCCGCTTCAAAGTTCTGCCTCCCGGTCCCGCTTAGCGCGGGATCATAAATTGGGTCCGCGTTGGTAGTCATTCCCTGCAGCATTTTCCTTCCCTTCCAGATCCGATACAACGGGAACGGGGCGACCAGGTATTGCATGCGCTCTTCCTGGAAGAGGTGATGGAGCTTCTGCAGGTTGTAAAAAGGGCAGCGTGGCACGGAGTGGTGCTCGACGTGGAATGTGATGTTCGCGCACAGCCAGCCGAATACCGGATTGTTGACCGTGATTGCGTTCTTGCTCATGTCGCGTCTGCGCGGGTCGCCCTGAGGATACAGGGTAATAGGCGCGTGCTCGTACCCGCGGGTAATTGGATTGATGACGAACGCTACGAAAGCGATGGGGAGCCAGAAGATGAACAGCATCTTCACACCCAGCCCTTGGCTAATCACCACAACGTGCACGACTAGCCACAACAGGATGTTGGCCATCTGCTCGGCGAGCACCGTTAGCCGCACCTTCGTGCCATACTTCGTGAGCGAAATGCGCGTGTACCACTCGTAATAGCGCCAGATGCGCGGCCAAATATCCTTCATCCCGGCCGAGAAGTAGTATTCGTCGGGATCCTGATCGGGATCGGCGGTATGCGCGTGGTGGCGCGCGTGGGTCTCGCGATTCGTCGTGAACGTCATCGTGAAAGCCAGCGCGTAGAACCTTCCCATCATGCGATTGAATCTGTCGTTCTGAAATGCACTCTTGTGCATGCAATCGTGATGCAATACGAACAGACAATAAAGCAGGTGCCCCAATGTGGCTGAGAGCAGCAGATTCGCCCACAGCCTGCCGGTCGCGAACTGGAGCCCGATGGCCGCGAAGTAGGCGAGAACGTAGGGGCT
>JAXDOA010000672.1:0-2870 GCA_034669125.1 Hyphomicrobiales bacterium | reverse complement strand
ACACGGAGAGCAGCACAAGGTCGGGGGTCATGCGGCCATTGGGCGAAACCCCGGATACCACCGGCGAAACATTTCCTCCAATTCGTTGTTCAATACTTTTGTACGGGTTTGCAGTAACAGGTGCGCGCCGCGAACTATTGACCCTATACCGCCGGTTCTGGTGCAAACGCTCTTGGCGTCAGCGATGATGGGCAGATGCCACGGTTCGAACCTGTAGAAGAGCTGTTCAAAGGGCGGCACTTCGACCAGGAGATCGTGGTCTTATGCGTTCGTTGGTACCTCAGCTATAAATTGAGCTATCGGGACCTGGTGGCCATGATGGCGGAGAGTGGCGTTGAACTGGCGCACACCACGATTTTGCGCTGGGTGCAGCATTACACGCCTGAGTTCGAGAAGCGCTGGAACCGATACGCCCGGCCTGTCGGCGGCTCCTGGAGGTGCGACGAGACATACGTCAAAGTGAGGGGTGAATGGGTCTATCTCTACCGGGCCGTCGACAAGGCTGGCAAAACGGTGGATTTCTATCTGAGCCGGAAACGGGATGTAAATGCGGCCAAAGCATTCCTGCGTAAGGCGATGAAGCAGCAACGTCTGCCCACAAAGATCACCCTGGATGCCTATGCCGCGTCACACCGCGCTGTGGCTGATTTGAAGGGAACCGGCGAAATTCCGAAACGAGTCCGGGTTCGCACCAGCAAATACCTGAACAACACCATCGAACAGGATCACCGGCGCATAAAGCAGCGGCTCGGCCCCATGCTGGGACTGAAGAGTCTTGGGACTGCTGCGGTCGTGATCGGCGGGATTGAGTTGGCAGCGAAGATCAGGAAGAATCAGTTCAGGATCGGCAGGCTGCCCGGCCGGCCGAACACGGTTCCAGCCATCTGGGCCGCAATAATTGCCGCATGATCACATCGCGGAGATCCTCCGAGCGGAACATACACCTGTTCAGAAAGTTTGCACCAGAACCTCGCGACCTGCGTGCGTCACGGCCACACGGAGCGACAAAAGCGTGAAGCTCGGAGCGTCATTGGACACCCAAACTAGCCGAAGTTCGTCACGATGTTTGCGGTGGACGAACTTCGGTTAGGGCAGTTGCTGGAACAGCGCCAGTCACTGACAGCTATTGTTCGGCATCTGGAAACCGCTCAGGGCGGAGTTGGCGATGACCAACGGCCCGTTCGGATTCGTGCTCAACCAGAATCGCGCAAACGTCCGCTCCGCTTGCGGCATGATGTGATGAAGCGGGCCTGTCGCCGTACATGCCAGGATTCTGGCGAACGTGCTTTCCTGATCGAGGCTGTCGTAGCTCTGCCAACTGATGTCCTGTCCCGTATCGCCAGGATCACGCGTTGTGTGGCAACTCCGGCAGGATGTCTTCACCACCGCGTCGTACAACGGCGCCTGATTGGTCGGGCTGGTCCATTGACTGGGAACAGCGGTGGCGTCGAACGTAGGATTGGGAAGGCCGGTATCGCCCTCGGTCCCATACCAGTGCGTGATCACCAGGCGCACCGGCGCCGACGCGTTCGTATGATCCAGAATGCCCCGGTTCATCTCCTTGAACCGCGGCTCCTGGGTGGCCTGAGACCAGTTCGGGTCCGTGGGGTGGAACCGGAAGGACTCCAGGTCGAAGGGGATGAACCGCGACGTGGTCAGATTCCCGTCAGCACCCATCGAGTTAATGTTGCCGTTGTGGCAGATGATGCACAGCGTGGGCACGAACTTGGGTCCGAAATCGTCGAGCGCCACTGAATTCGTGATCGAACCATCCGGGTTGAAGACGTAGAACTTGGTATACGGTATGCCACTGACGTTATTCTGCGGCGAAAACTCCATGGCCACGGTTGCTTTCTGGTCGCTAGGGCCCGGGCTTACCGCTTTTTCTACGGTCTCGAAGTTGGTGACATAGTAAGCGATGCAGTTCGCACAGAGCCCATTCTGACCTCCTGTCTGCATGTGCATGTCACGGCCGAAGCCAAGATCGTACTGGTTCTGGTAAATGGTGTGAGTCTCTCCGGGACGGTCAAAGCCGTTGATAGTCTTCCAATGAGCGAAATCGTTGGTATCTCCAGGCGCTGTCTTCTGATGTCCCGGGTCGATGCGATTGTAGTAATCGGCCGCCAGAGCGGGAGCCTGGAGCGGGTCCAGGTATGCTGGTGGTGTCCGGTAGCTAAGGAACCCCTGCGGCGGAGCCGGGAAGAGCGCCTGCACCGTATGGACGTCATAGCGGACCTCGGAAGTGCAGTCCAAATACGGAGGATTGGGCGCCGGATCCCACATCGCGCCGCTGGCCGACGTCAAACCAGTCGTGATGGTTTGACTGGCATTGGGGATGACGTTCCCATCGGAATCTACCATGTCGAACTGGACCGTGGTGTTAGGCGGTTCACGTACCACCACGTTCAGCCCGTCCCCGATCACTTGGTCCTGGTGACCGGCATCGACCACAAAATTGCCCGTCAGCGGTGTCATACGGATCCGGAACGGGACCGGCATGATCCCGGTATCCACCACAATCCTGGTGCAAGCGCCGTCGCTGTTGGCCAGGTCCATATTGACCGCCGAGAAGTGCGCGCTCTGAGCTTCGTATGAGTTACCCACCCGCATAGCGGCGCCGTCTCTGAGCCACACGCCTTGTTTCGAGTCGTAGTGCCAGAAGGGGATGGAGGCGGGCGCGGCGGCGAGCATGGCCGGATGAATCGGCATTTGTACGGTCGCGGTCTTTCCGGGCACAAGGTTGTAGCGATGGCCGGCAGCATCATGGATCTGGACGTCAGCCGAGCCGAAGGTGCTCAGGCGAAACTGATGGCCGGCGCTGTCGATACCGCCATAGTCACCGGGCATGGTGTCGTTCGGGTCATTCAGGT
>JAXDOA010000671.1:0-3795 GCA_034669125.1 Hyphomicrobiales bacterium | reverse complement strand
CACGATCGCCGCGGGGCGGAGGTCTGGAATTGCAGCAGGGTGCACTTTTTTGATCAGGTCCGGCTTTGGTTCAAAAACGAGGGCAGCGGAGTGAGTGCACGGCGAGAGAATCTGGTCACCCTGTCGGCTCCTTTCTGGGAGGAACTGAAAAACCACCCCATCCCGGTTGATGCTGATGTGGTGCGAGTGCTGGCGAACAATCCGGGGTGCCTCGATCTGTACACGTGGCTGACATGGCGCTGCTATCAGGCGAAAAGCGCAGAGCGGATTCCCCTGTTCGGCCCGTTTGGGTTGGCCGCTCAACTGGGAGTGCGGGAATACGCCCGGGAACGGAAGTTTCGAGAGCGTATTCGGGGCTGGCTCAAACTGGTTCACCTCTATTGGCCCGAGTGCCCGGCAGCGGTGTCGCGCGACGGTGATGCACTCGAACTGGCGTACAGTTCAGCCTTACAGGCGAGATCCGGAACACTGATATGATCCTCCACCAGCATGGCGCCCCGAGTCGGCCGGCACTATCTTCGCTCTGTGGACCGTCTGTGCCAGGAGTTCTGGCGAGAGAACCGGACCTTCTGTCGCTCCAACTGTTCAACCTTGGCACATCCGCGGGGTTGAGCGTTATACGACCAAGTGGGTAGTTTCCGGATGGCAGGGGGCAATACGGCGCTCGATGCCATCCGCATGGCAGTCGGCGAGATGCGACGCGCAAGCAATCCCAGGAAGGCGCTCTTACTCGTTTCGGACGGCGTCGAGAATCGCAGCCGCTATACCGCGAGGGATATCAGGAGGCTGATTTCCGAGGTGGACTTCCCTGTCTATACGATCAACGTTTACGAGCGTCCTCGGGGAAACCGTTACGGAATCCAGAGGCGGGACTCTGGAATTCTGGAAATAATTTCGGCAACCACCGGAGGACGCACCTTTGCGGTCCGGGATCCCAGGAAGCTGATGTCCGTGGCGGAACTGATCAATTCCGAAATACGGCACGAGTACGTTCTTGGCTATGTGCCTTCGAATCAGGCACTCGATGGCAAGTTTCACCGGATCCACGTAGAGATCGGACCTTCTTCGGGTCCAGTACCGGATTTCCCATAGAGCCCGTTACTATGCTCCACCCCGGTAATGGGTGAATCCGCCGCTGACATCCGGGGAGCGGGTGTACGACATGAAAGTGGAAGTCAGGCCGCCTTCCGGCCCTCCCAGTAATCCTCAAACCGCGCATTGAAGTGGCAGCAGCGTAGCGCGAGGATGGCGTTTGCTCCGCGAACTGTCCAGAACATGCCGGACTGCTTGCAGCGGGAACCAATGATGGTTTTGCAGCCTGCTTCGATGACGCCGGAGCCGGTAAAGAGGTGTTGCGCGCGGAACTTCGGGTATCGCATGCGTTCCTTATTGTTGTCAAAGTAGTCGGCCTCGATGCGGATCTTTTCGAGGAGTTCAGGATGCGGGGAATCGATCGCACGGAGCGCGGCCACGAGTTCCTCGATCCTGCCTTCATCCAGCAGTTCATCCTGGTGAATCGCCGTCCAGCGTTTCTGTTCGGCCTCCTGACCCGGATATAGCTTGCGGGCCACATCCCAAAGGTGCTGGCGGGCGTGAAAGATGTCGACGATCTGAACAGCGCCGGGGAAGTGATCGCCGGCAATATTCCAGATCCATTCGGCGCCGTCTCCGATCACGACCTTCTTCTCAGCGCGCTCCCAACCGCGATTCCAGGCTTCCAGATATAGTCGCGGGCCGAACTCGCCCGCCGATTCGATGGCGGCGACATAAGTCGTGGAGTCCGCATGGCGGATGGCGTAACCTTCCCTGTCCCATGCGGTCTGGGTAAAAATGCTGCCGATCTTTGCCTCGCGGGTATGCGCGGGTACTCCGCTTACTTTGCCGGAGCGGCCCTCTGTTTCGGTTTTTCGGACAGGTACGCCGGTTCCATCCATCTCCACATAGAGGATGGGAATGGATTGGCCCACCACGATTGGCAGGCTCAGTTGCAGGGCGCGCTGAATCTCCCGTTGTTCGCGCGCAACGATATCGGCTCCGATGGCTTCCGCGGTCCGTTCCACAGTTTTGGCCGTCACCTCAAGGCCGGCCAACAGTTCGACCTGCCGCCGTCCATGCTCGAATGGCGCTTCTGAGCCGACCAGCGCCAGCATGCGGCGGACACCGGGCGACAAATCCGTTTTCTCTATGTCCAGAGCGGCATCGGCAGGACACTGCCCGTTATGGCAGTGCGGACACAGATACCAGGCGCGCAGCAACTCCACCTCTCCCACAGCGGTCAGCACGCGCCGCGCGCGCATCTCCCGGTAACGTGCCTTGTGTCCGCAGGGACAAGGCACCTCGCGCTCATCCGGGCCGGGAGGATCGCCCCGCAGCAACTGGCTCAACGCGGACGCTCCGGCCCGATGCATGGCAGCCCGCATGGCCATCTCGACGGCCTCCAGATCGAGTCTGCCGGTCTTGCGCTGGTCCTCAAACACAAGCCGGAGCAGGGCGCTTACTTCCCTTTCGACTTCCTGACGGATCGTTTCCGCCGTTTTTTTTCCTGTGGCGTCAGCGTGGCTTCGACAGGCCTTGCGCGGCAGATTTTCTCATTCACGTCGAGCAGACCCTGGCTCAGTTCTCTGAACTGGTGAAACTCCGCCACTTCGTTCTGCGCCTTTCGTAGCGCGGCCGGTGTGGCGAAGGTCTCGGTAACGGTCTTGCCCCCGATCTTGCGTGTCAGACGGTAAAAAGGACCGTGCCCGGGATCGCCGTCTTTTCGGCAATGACAACCGGCGTTACCGCAACGTCCACCCGTCGTCGTGATTGAGCCCGCGCGCATGTCGCCCAGGCGGCTGATCTTCATCTGAATCTCCGAACGTTCTATTTCCAGGACTGCCAATGAATCGGCCATAGCACCTCCCCACCAACAGCGTATACATACGCTAGGCTTAATGCCACAAAAACGAAAGCCTGCCATCCCTCACTTTCATGTCGCACACCCCCGGGGAGCGGACGGAGGTATGCCTCATGCTCCGTTGTGGCACTATAGGAAGGTCGAAGAATGAGACAGTGGTCGACAGTCCGGCGCGTTGTCACGCTTCTTCTTCTGCTGTTGGCGGCGAGCGAGATCTTTGCCTGCGATCTCGTATCGTCTCATGTATGCCTTTTTTCGACTCACAGCACTCAAGATTCCGATGACAGCTGTTCCGGCGATGGATGCCTGTGCTGCTGCGCTCATATCGTGGTCGTACCGTCGATCACGCCACTCGTACCCTTGGGATTCGTAGTGACGGCGGTCCCCTCTGAGGACAGCCGAACACCTGATTTCCCGCCGCGCCGTATCGAACATCCACCGCGTTCATAGGCTTCTCCTCTCGTCCCAATTGATATTTCGTTAAAGGAGATCCCATGAAGAGGAAGCATGTCTTGCCTCTCTGCCTCGGCGTGCTTTTCGCGTCGGCGGCAGCAAGGTCGCAGGAAAATAGTGCGATCACGTTGGAGGAGCTGGTGCGAGCCAGCCTGGAGCGGAACCGCGAGGTGCTCGCGTTACGGCAGCGCGTTGCACAAACGCAAGGCCTGCGGAAGCAGGCGGGCGTCCGCCCGGCACTGGAGATCCAGGCCGAAGGCGGGAGCGGCAAGCCTCTTGGCAGTGCCGGGGAACAGGAGTTCGCGGCGTCCGCCAAACAGGTTATCGAGACGTTCGGTAAACGTGCGGACCGAATGCGTGTCGCGGAGTTCTCGGTCGCGCTGGCAGAGGCCGAAATCGATGCGCGGAGCACACAGGTCTCCTATGATGTTGAAACCGCCTATCTC
>JAXDOA010000670.1:0-4138 GCA_034669125.1 Hyphomicrobiales bacterium | reverse complement strand
GTGTTCGTGTTCGGCATCTACTACGCGCCCTACGTCTACATGTTCACGGCGTCGGCGCTGCGCAACATGGATCCGAGCCTGGAGGAGGCCGCCGAGGTCGCCGGCGCAAGCCCGGTCGTCACGCTGTTCACGGTGACGTTCCCGCTGATCGCGCCCGCGATCATCTCCGGCATGCTGCTGTCGTTCATCGTGATGCTCGGCATCTATGGTATTCCGGCGGTGCTCGGTGCGCCGGGCGATATTCCGGTGCTCACCACCTACATCTTCAAGCTCACCAACTGGTCGCCGCCGCTCTATTCGACTGCCGCCTCGGTCGCGATCATCCTGATGATCGTCACCGGCTTTCTCGTCTACCTGCAGCAGAAGGTGGTGAGCGGGCGCAGCTACATCACGGTCGCCGGCAAGGCGTTCCGGCCGGGCGTGATGAACCTTGGGCCCTGGCGCTGGTTCACGCTCGGCCTTGCGGTCATCTATCTCGTCGTCGTCGTCGTGCTGCCGACGCTCGCGCTGATCGTCGCGGCGTTCCGCAAGTTCATGTTCATCCGTAATGTCGAGAGCCTGTTCGACATGCGGCAGTATTCGCTGATCCATTTCGAGCGGCTGTTCGACAATCCGCTCGCGATGCGGTCGATCTGGAACACGATGGAAGTGGGGCTGGTCACCGCGATCTTCGGCGGCATTCTGGCGTTCGCCATCGGCTACACGGTGCATCGCACGCAAGCCCCCGGACGCCGCAGCATCGACGTCATCTCCACCATCCCGGTGGCGATCCCCGGTCTCGTGATCGGCGTTGCGTATCTGTGGGCGTGGATCGGGCTGCCCGGCGGGCTCTACGGCACGATCTGGATTCTGGCGCTTGCCTTCATCGCGCGCTTCATGCCCGACACCATCAAGGCGCTCTCGACTTCGTTGCTGCAAATCCACCGCGAGCTGGAGGAAGCCTCCTGGATCTGCGGCAAGGGCCTGCTCGGCACCATTCGCACCATCGTGCTGCCGCTCGCGCGCCCCGGCGTGATCGCCGCAATGACCCTGCTGTTCATTCTGGCGATCCGCGAGCTTGGCTCGTCGCTCTTCCTCTACACCTCGAACACCATGGTGATGGCGGTTCTGCTGCTCGACTACTACGAGGGCGGCAATGTCGGCATCACGTCGGCCTTCAGCCTGGTGCAAACTTTGCTGCTCGCCGTGCTGATCGGTGTCGCGCATTTCCTGTCACGCGGCGGCGCCGACACCTCGGGCGTCGGACGCGCCGGATAGAAACGAAAACGGAGAAACGCCATGAAAGACTTGACCCGCCGCCAATTCGGCGCCGCTGCCGCCTCCGGCCTCGCGGCCGCCGCGCTCAACATCAAACCCGCGTCGGCGCAGGCCTACGGCACTCAGGAACTGATCGAGGCTGCGAAGAAGGAAGGCAAGTTCGTCTACTACACGGCCGACTTCACCGAGCCGGAAAGCGAAGTCATCAAGGCTTTCAACAAGCGCTTCCCGTTCGTGAAGGTCGAGATGGTGCGCGCGCCCGGCGGGCAACTGATCACCCGCATCAAGACCGAGGCCGCCGCCGGCAAGCTCAACGCCGATGCGGTGAACCATTCGGATCGCGGGCTGATGCAGGGCATCGCCGATCTGTTCCAGGACTACACGCCGCCGAACGCGAAGGATTATCGCGACGACGTGCTGGTGTCGCCGAAGCTGTGGCCGCGCTCCACGCTCGGCTGGTCGATCGCCTACAACACCGAGCTGGAGAAGAATCCGCCGAAAACCTGGATGGATCTGTGCAAGCCCGAATACGGGCCGAAGAAGATCGGGCAGGTGATCGCGCCGTCCGGCGGCACGACCTGGACCCGCATCATGTTCGAGCGTCAGGTGCTCGGCGAGGATTACTGGGAGAAGCAGGCAAAGACGCAGCCGATCCTCTATCCGTCCGGCGCGCCGACCTCCGACGCGATGGTGCGCGGCGAAATCTCGATCGCCGTCGTGCTCTACAACATCGCCTATATCAAGAAGCGCGATGGCGCGCCGGTGGACGCGATCTTTCCGCCAGAAGGCGTGCCGCTGAACTATTACGCGGCCGGGGTGACCAAGACGGCCGCAAACCCGAACGCCGCCAAGCTGTTCCTCAACTGGTGCATGTCCGAAGAGGGGCAGGCGTTCCAGATCAATGAGCTTGGTTATCTCACCGCTTTGAAGAACCCGCCGCTTAATCCGCCCGGCTACGACCCAAAGGTGGTCAAGCCCTGGGCGCCGAATTTCGAGCAGTACGTCAAGCTGCGCGACCAATGGGTCGAGGAGTGGAACAAGGTGTACGGATATCGGCAGTAGCGCGATGATCAAATCCATCATCGCGGCGCTGGCGCTTGCCGCCGGGATCGCGCCGGCGGCGGCGCAATTCGGCCCGCCCGAGCTGATCGAGGCGGCGCGCCGCGAAGGCAAGTTCGTCTTCTACAGCGCCAACGTCGCCGAGAGCGAAACGCCGGTGATGAACGCGTTCAACAAGCGCTTTCCGTTCATCAAGATCGAATTCCTGCGCGCGCCGGGCAACCAGTTGCTTCAGCGCGTCAAGACCGAAGCCGCGGCCGGCAAGCTTCTGGCCGACGTGATCGATCATTCCGACCGCTCGCTGATGCTTGAAATTGAAAATCTGTTCCAGGATTACGCGCCGCCGAATGCCGCGGACTACATCCCGGAAACGCGCGCCTCCGAGAAGCTGTGGCCGCGCTCCACCGTGGTGTGGTCGATCGCCTACAATTCCGAGCTGGTGAAGAATCCACCCAAGTCATGGGCCGATCTCACCAAGCCGGAATATGCCAACAAGCAGATCGGGCAGGTGATCGCGCCCTCCGGCGGCACGACCTGGACGCGCGCGATGTTCGAGCGTCAGGTGGTCGACCCCGACTACTGGAAGAAGCAGGCCGCGACCACGCCTGTGCTTTTTCCCTCCAACGCGCCGACCTCGGATGCGCTGGTGCGCGGCGAAGTCACCATCGCGCCGCTGCTCTACAACGCGGTTTTTCCAAAGCTGCGCGACGGCGCGCCGGTGAAGGTCTTCTTTGCGCCCGAGGGCGCGCCGATGACGCCGTTCGCCGCCGGCATCCCGAAGACCGCCGCCAATCCGAACGCCGCGCGGCTGTTCCTGAACTGGTGCCTTTCGGAAGAAGGCCAGGCGATGATGATCCGCGAGATCGGCAATCTCACGTCGTTGAAGAAGGCGCCGCTTTATCCGGAAGGCTTCGATCCGAACGTCGTGAAGGTGTGGGTGCCGAACTACGAGCAATTCGTGAAGCTCCAGCGCGAATGGCTCGACGAATGGAACAAGATTTACGGCTATCGGCAGTAGCACGCTCAATGAAGGAGGAGCGGGTGATCAAGAAGGGACTGACCAGGCGCAAGCTTCTCGCGTCGGCCGCCGGCATCGGCAGCTTCGCGATCGTCGGGCGACCGCGCGCCGCAACGCCCTACAAGCCGTCCGACAGTCTCCTCGAGGCGGCCCGCCGGGAGGGCAAGTTCCTGCTCTACACCGCGACCTTCACCGAGGTAGAGCAGGAGGTCATCAACGAATTCCGCAAGAAGTTTCCGTTCATCCGCGTCGAGATGATCCGCGCGCCGGGCGGGCAACTGATCCAGCGCGTGAAAACCGAAGCATCGGCGGGCAAGCTCGCGGCCGACCTCGTGCTGCACTCCGACCGTGGCCTGATGAAGGGCATCGATAATCTGTTCACGGACTACGAGCCGCCGAACGCCAAGGACTATTTGCCGGAAGTACTCGTCTCGCCGAAGCTGTGGCCGAACATTACCGCCGGCTGGTGCATCGCCTACCACACGGAGCTTGTGAAAAATCCACCGAAGACCTGGATGGATCTCACCAAACCGGACTATGCGGGCGGGCAGATCGCGCAGGTGATCGCGCAATCCGGCGGCACCACATGGACCCGCATCATGTTCGAGCGGCAGGTGCTCGGCGAGGATTATTGGGCGAAGCAGGCCGCGACCAAGCCGAAACTTTACCCGTCTGGCGCGCCGCTCTCGGATTCGCTGGTGCGCGGCGAGGTCTCGATCGCGCCGCTCGTCTACAACATCATATACCCGAAGGAGCGCGACGGCGCACCGGTGAAGACCTTCTTCCCGCCCGAAGGTGTGCCGA
>JAXDOA010000669.1:0-2535 GCA_034669125.1 Hyphomicrobiales bacterium | reverse complement strand
TCGCCGCGATGGACGTGTCGAGCGACATGGTGTTGAACGACAACAAAGCAGCGGCGGAAATCTATCTTGCCGTCACCAAGGAGAAGATCACGGTCGACGAGTTGGTGGCGGTGATCAAGCAGCCGGGCGCGATTTTCTCCTCGACGCCGCAACGGAGCATGGTCTGGGCCGAGTACATGCACCGCATCGGCATGATCAAGCAGAAGCCGGCGAGCTGGAAGGATTACAGCTTCCCGATGATCCACGACCGGAATGGGAGCTAGAGGACCACGACCGAATCCGATCGGCGGGACCATTGGTAAATACGATTGCAAACACTACAATCCGCCCAATGACATGAAGTCATCAGGGAGGATGAGAAATGAAAAACAACCTGATCTCGCGGCGCGCGGTTCTTGCCGGTACGGCGGCCGGCGCGTTCGGTCTCTCCAGCCTTCCCGCGCATTCGCAGGTAAACTGGAAGAAATACGCCGGCACCAAGCTCGAGGCGATCCTCGCCAAGGGGCCGCGCGGCGACAATTTCCAGAAACACATCAAGGAATTCACCGAGCTGACCGGCATTCAGGTCGAGTCGGAGCAGATCCCCGAGCAGCAACAGCGCCAGAAAGCCGTGATCGAGCTCGCCTCCGGCAAGCCGAGCTTCGACGTGATTCACCTGAGCTATCATGTGCAGAAGCGGCAATTCGAGAAGGCCGGCTGGCTCGCCGACATTTCGGGCTTCATGAAGGATCCGAACCTGACGGCGCCCGATCTCGTCGAAAGCGACTTCTCGGCCGCCGGCCTTCAGTACGCCAAGAACGACAAGGGGCAGATGCACTCGCTGCCGTGGTCGGTCGACTATTTCATCCTCTACTACAACAAGGAAATCTTCGCGAAGAAGAACGTCGCGATCCCGAAGACCTTTGACGAAATGGTTGCGGCCGCCGACAAGCTCACCGGAGACGGCGTTTACGGCTTCGTGGGGCGCGGCCTGCGCAACGCCAACATGACGCTGTGGACGAACTTCTTCCTCAACTATGGCGGTGAATTCCTCGACGCCAAGGGCAATATCCTCACCGACGGGCCGGAGGCGATCGAGGCGACCAAGCTCTATCAGCGCCTGCTGACCAAGGTCGCGCCTCCCGGCGTCGCCGGCTTCAACTGGATGGAGTCGATGGCCGCCTTCACGCAGGGGCGCGCCGCAATGTGGATCGACGGAGTCGGCTGGGCGCCGCCGGTGGAGGACCCGAACGCCTCGCGCATCGCCGGCAAGGTCGGCTATGTGATGGTGCCGGCGGGCCCGAAAGGCGGCTATTCGGCGACCTACGGCGATGGCATCGGCATCGCGCAGGCGAGCAAGAACAAGGAAGCTGCCTATCTCCTCTGCCAATGGGTGGTATCGAAGGCCCAGGGCGCGCGCCTGCTGCAAGCCGGCGGCGGCGTCCCGTTCCGCAATTCGGTGCTGAACGATGACAGCGTGCGCAAGGGCGTGAAGCTGCCGCAGGAATGGCTGCAATCGGTCATCGATGCGGGCAAGATCAGCAAGCTCGGCCTGCCGGTCATCATCCCGGTCGCCGAATTCCGCGATCTCGTCGGCGCTGCCATTACGGCGACATTGTCGGGCGCGGACCCCGCGACCGAGCTGAAAAAGGCGCACGAACAGTTCCGGCCGATCCTGGAGCGTAGCGAAAAGGCGTGAGCGTAAACGCGCAGGAATTGAAAGCCGGGGGCGCCACTCAAATTGAAAAAGAGTGGCGCCCTCCGTCCTATTGGCCGTTCGTGGTGCCGGCGCTGGTCGTGGTCCTCGCCGTCATCGTGTTTCCGTGGGTCTTCACGATCTGGATGAGCCTGAACGATTGGAAGGTCGGCGCGCCGACCACGTTCGTCGGCCTTGCGAACTACATCCGGCTGCCGAACGATCCGCGCTTCGTCGAAGCGGTGTGGCACACGTTAGTCTACACCGTGCTGTCGGTATTCCTGCCGCTGCTGCTCGGCACGATCGCCGCCGTGGTGTTTCACCAGAAATTTCCGATGCGGGGCTTCCTGCGCGGCCTGTTCATCATGCCGATGATGGCAACGCCGGTCGCCATCGCGCTCGTCTGGACCATGATGTTCCACCCGCAGCTCGGCGTGCTGAACTATCTGCTCTCGCTCGTCGGGATTCCCGCGCAGCTCTGGGTCTTCCATCCGGCGACCGTGATCCCCTCGCTGGTGCTGGTCGAGACCTGGCAATGGACGCCGCTGGTGATGCTGATCGTGCTCGGCGGGCTCGCCGCGATTCCGGCCGAGCCCTACGAGAGCGCGCTGATCGACGGCGCCAGCTTCTGGCAGATGTTCCGCTACATCACGCTGCCGCTGATCACGCCGTTCCTGTTCATCGCCGCGATGATCCGCATGATCGACGCGGTGAAGAGCTTCGACATCATCTTTGCGATCACGCAAGGGGGGCCGGGCTCGGCCTCCGAGACGATCAACCTCTATCTCTACAGCGTCGCCTTCATCTATTACGACCTCGGCTATGGTTCGGCGATCGCGGTGGTGTTCTTCCTGCTCATC
>JAXDOA010000668.1:0-2557 GCA_034669125.1 Hyphomicrobiales bacterium | reverse complement strand
CAGTCTTCAGCTCTTCCACGTCAACGGCATCTTTTCCATAAGGATTGTCGGCACCTCAGTATTTGCAGTCCGGGCGAACTCCACCGACTTCATCTTCGGGTAGGCGAACTCCTGGCCAAAATTGTCGCCAGGGTAGAACCAGGCGCGCATGGCTTTGGCGTTACCGGCCGGCGTCTCCCAGAAACGGAACACGCTCTTATCGGTCGGCTTCGGTAGTTTGGGATCGCGAGAATCGTGGCGATGTGGGTTTCATCGGCGTTGAAGATCTGCACGATGTGGCCGTCGGAATTCGAATCGGCCAACTTGAACACGTAGGTACCGGGCTCGAGCACCGTGTGCGGCAGCTGGATGGCCTCGGTAACGGTCAGGACGGTTTTCTTGTTCCATTGATCTGCTTTGAGCGATGGAGAGAGCGCAAGGCCGAGAAGCGCAAAGACGGTGAGAGCTGTGGACTTGAAAGAAAGCATATGCAACCTCCTCAGGTTGGAGCTGGCTAAGGTGAAAAAGACCGGGTGGCTGACTTAGTTCAGAGATCCGGAGAGGGGGCGGGAATCGCTCAGCAGTTAACCAGATTAAGTTAATCAATTTGGCTTGTCAGCTACATAACTCAGATTAATTAACTATGGTTAGTTCTCACCGTCTCGAAGTAGGCCATGTGATATTAGTACAGGGGAGTTAACTACGAAGGTTAACTCTCCCCGGCCAAAGTAGAAGAGGAAAACGCAGTGGATGTCGCACTTATCATCAGGCACCGTCTCAATGAGTTGCGTCTTGAACAAAAAGATCTTGCCATTGCGGCACACGTTACCGATTCTTACATTTCACAGCTGCTGGCCAGAAAGAAGCTGCCTCCTGCTCCGGACCGAACCGACATCTACGAAAGAATCGGACAGTTTCTGGAACTTCCGAGCGGCGAGCTTTCGAAGGTTGCCAGGCTTCAGCGCCGCGAAGAACTAAAGAAAAAAGTTGCGGACCCGCCCAGCCCGCTTTTCCAGAACTTCCGGGAGCTGATCTTACGCAAGTGCGAGACGCGCCAACGGAAGCAGGTCCGCTTGATCTTCGAAAAGGAGCCGTTCGGTGAACTGGAACGTCTGGTCACCCAGAAGCTTCTGGACGTCTCAAAAGGGGTGGCCAGAGAAGAGCTGGACAGTGAAAAGTGGCTCCGCCTGATGGCGCGGCTTAGCAAGCGCAGCTATGAGCAACTGCGGGTTTCCATACTGGAATTTCTGGATACCGACATCTTCCACGTCTCGGTAGAAAACTGCGTGGCATTCCTCGATCCGCTGATTGAAGCCTGGGACATCAACCTGGAAACATTTGGCCTGGAGATCATCCTGAACAGGAGACTGACGACCGGGCACTTGAAAAAGTTCGAATTCGTGGAGCGCGAGGCTCAGGCGCATTTTGAGGAACAGCCCGGACTTCAGAGCTTCCTCAGAGATGCTGCGCTGAGCGGAGACGCGACCAAAGATGAGCTCGCATTCCTCAAGAGCCTCAAGTTCAGAGGAGGCCGTCAGCCAACTCCGCTCTACTACTACCGCGAATTACAAAATCTCCGGGACCCGCTTCATTTCCGGGCGTAAGCGCAGCAGCGCTACGCAGCGCTGTCGATCGGCGTGACCGGATCCAGGGTGAGCCAGAAGAAAGTACCGAGAAAGTAAACCGCTGCTGCCGTATACAACACCACGTTCCAGTTGTCATGCGAAAATCCCAGAATGTAAGGAGCCGCTGCGGAGGCCACTGCGCCTCCCAGGTTCCCCATCATGTTCATGGTGCCTGAAAGAGTACCTGCGTTGCGGCCGCCCACGTCCATGCAGGCGCCCCAGGAGCCCGGCATGACCAGATCGTTCGAGAAGCTGGCGAAAGCAAGCGCAACTACGGCGAGTATTGGATTGCCGATGAACGTGGAAAGCACGATCAGACCGCTCGCGCTCAGGAAGCCGGTACAACCGAGCAGACGGCGCGTTGCTGTGACGCTGCCGGTCATCCTGGTTAATGGCTTCGCGATGAAGCCGGAGAAGAGTGAACCTATCCCACCAAGGAACAGTGGCAGGCCTGCAAGGATTGCAAACTCTTTTTGAGTAGGATCGAGGTGACGCGCTTCCTTGAGGTATGTGGGAAGCCAGGTGATGGAGAAGTACCAGCTGTATGACAGGCAGAAATACTGGCCGCCCAGCATCCAGACCTGGGGAGAGCGAAAGAATTTGCCCCACGGTACGGTCCCGTGCGCGTGGGCATGCGAATCGCGCAGCAGCGCGAGTTCCGCCGCATTCACTTTAGGATTGTCTGCAGGGTTATCGCGGAACCAGCGGTAGAACAACACAGCCCAGATAGCACCGAGAATACCGAAGAGCCCGAAGGCAGTGCGCCAGGAAACCACCTGAAAGATGAAAAAGACCAGACCTGGCGTGAACGCCCCACCCCATCGCGCGCTGAGCCAGATGATGCCCTGAGCGCGAACGCGCTCATCCTGAGGAAGCCAGACTGAAAATGCCTTGGCAATGTTCGGAAAGGCACCGGCCTCACCAGCGCCGAACAAAGTTTGAATGATCAGCAG
>JAXDOA010000667.1:0-3232 GCA_034669125.1 Hyphomicrobiales bacterium | reverse complement strand
ACGCGTACTGAGCCAGCACGGCCGCGTTGAGAACCGCCCAGGCCACAAGAAACAGCCCGAATGCAATGATGAATCGCCAGGAGCCGCCGACCGCCGCGACCTTGTCGGCGAGCCGGGCGCCCACGGTCAGGCGCTCCTCGAATTCCTGATTGACGTTGCGCGCCGTCTGCATGCGCCTCGCAACACGGGCGATCAGCCGGCGGTCGCGATCCGGCAACGGGGTCACGCCCGCATGAAGCAGGTGCTGAGCGAGACAACGGATTTCGGATTGGGTCTTGGCATTCATGGCTCACCGTCCTGGCGACCGGCCGCCGGCCGGTCGTGGTGAGCCGATCGCAAGCGATCAGGCGTTCGCCACAACCGGCATTAAGGCCGATCGACGTCTACTGTCGCTTGGCATGATGGTTTTAAGACCTTTCGGTTTCGGCGATAGTCCAAGGCTGCACGCGCACACCCTTGATGATCGTGAGATGGTTCCGCTATCCTCCGGGGTCAAATGAACATTTCGCAATGCGCGCCGTGGCTTGACCCTGGTCAAGCGATCGTGACGCCGCCGCCTTACATGAGCGACCTGACATTGCCATAATCGGCCGTTCAGGCTACCGAACGCCGCAGTTGTGGCAGCCATTGAGGGATTGTCCCGTGCGCATCACCCGCCGTGATTTCGTCGTTTCCGCCAGTGCGGTGCTCGCCGCCGCCGCGCTGCTCGGCTCCGCGCCGCTCGCATTCGCCCAAGGGCCGACGCAGGAAGAATTGATGCGGCCCGGCCCCCTGCCCGATCTCGTGCTCGGCAAGGCGGACGCGCCGGTCACCATCATCGAATACGCCTCGATGACGTGCCCGCACTGCGCCAACTTCCACAAGACCACCTACGGCGCACTCAAGACCAAATACATCGACACCGGGAAGGTGCGTTTCATCTTCCGCGAGTTCCCGCTCGACGAGCTGGCGATCGCAGCCTCCATGCTGGCGCGCTGCGCCGGCAAGGATGACAGCGGGAAGGCGCTGGCGCTGATCGACGTGCTGTTCGCCTCGCAGGACAAATGGGCGGTGCGCGCGCCGATCCCGGTGCTGCAACAGATCGCCAAACAGGCCGGCATGACGCAGGAAGGCTTCGAGAAGTGCCTCGGCGACCAAAAACTCTACAACGACATCCTCGCGATGCGCGAGCGCGGCAGCAAGGACTACAAGGTGGAGTCGACGCCGACGCTGTTCGTCAATGGCAAGATGGTGAAGGGCGGCACCTCGCTCGAGGAGATCGAGAAGGTGATGGCGCCGTATTTGAAGAGCTAGGCGCTCAGGCGGCGCGCGGGCTGACTTCGCGCTCGATGCGGCGGCGCAGTTTTCGATCGGCTGCGTCCAAATCGTAGCGAGCCTGGAGGTTGATCCAGAAACCCGGCGTGGTGCCGAAATAGCGCGCGAGGCGGAACGCCGTATCGGCGGTAATGCCGCGGCGGCCAAGCACGATATCGTTGACCCGCGAACGCGGCACCTTGATGACCTGCGCGAGCGTATAGACGCTGATTTTCAGCGGCTGCAGGAAATCGTCGCGCAGGATTTCACCCGGATGGATGAGCGGCAACCGCTTGCCCGTGGTGACGCCGGCAAAATCGATTCGGCCGGCATCCAGATCGTCGCGCTTGATGCTCATCGCATTAACCTCCGTGATAGTCCACGATCTCGACATTCCACGCCGCAGCGTCCCGCCATTCGAAGCAAATCCGCCATTGATCGTTGACGCGGATGCTGTGCTGTCCGCGGCGGCCGCCGTGCAGAGCTTCAAGCACGTAGGGCGCAATAGCGAAGCGTATTGCGCCATCGATCCTCACGCAGAATGGCGGATTGGAGGCGTGCGGTCGCTCACATAAAGCTCCGAAAATCAAACACATTATCCACGATATTCGGGTTTTGCTGAATGATGTCAGCAAACGCCTTTGAGTACACGAGGGTAACGGGAAGCTTCTTGTAAAGTGTGTTGTTATTCCAGTCCATTTTTGTAAGACCTATGATGCCCGCGCACGTATCATGCCAGCCGCCCGTGCCCGTGAAACGGCGCACACGAATCGGAGATGGCGTTGGTTTGAGTGCGCCTTCCTTGTAGATATTGTAGCTTGGATTGGCCAAGTTGACTCCGCGTACACTTCCTTGTGTCCAGAGGAGAGCTTCGTCTCGTTCAATCGGCATGTAGGTGCCACGCTCGACAGGATACCCGAAGGCTTTGGGCGGCCTTTCTGCGTTAAACCGAATTCCTTTCCAGTTTACCCCCCTCACGATCTGAACAAGCTCCACTTCGGTACCGTCGGGGAAGCTGTCGAGCGCGCCCAAAATTTCTTCCTCCTTGAACGGAGTGTTCTTGTGGACGGTAATTTTCTTTGGAAGCTTCCCAAAATAGCCGCGTTGATAAATTTCGAGACTACGCGACAGAACTGACTGCATCTCGTGGTATGAAAGATACGGATTCTTGCTCTTGTCCTGCGTGAATTCACGGGTGTCATAGGCGACAAAACGAAATCCGGTGCCGTCGGGATCGAACACTTGGCTGCAGCAAGTGGTATAGTCCGCGCCGGAAGTCAGTCGCTTCATGGCATAGCTGATGCCGATGAATGCTTCATCCGGATTGAGCCCGGTGAGCTTCCATGGCACACCTCCAGCTTTAGCGTAGAGAGCGACGCTTAGTCCCCACATCACATCCGATCGGCATAGCCGCTCGAAACTTCGCCGGCGAAGAAATTGCACAGGAATATTGGACGGAGCGCAGAATGCCTTCAGGTAGTCGTGGAAATCAAAATTCTCCCCCTCAAAGCACGCGGCCCATGTGGGCGGCAGATAAATGAGAGCGACATCAAAGCGTGCGCGCACGCCGCTCAATTGCGAAATGCACTGAAATAAGCCTGTTGCAAGGGCCCGCTTGTCTTGGTCCTCCGCGCATCGATCGAGTTCATCCGGAAAAGAGAAGACGAGATTCTCGTCAACCCCGGCAATCGGAATCCGAAACACCTTTTCGAAGCCCGGGTAATCCGGAAAATAGGCGGGAACCTCGCGCGTTTTTGCGAAGCCGCCCAACTCAGCGACTAATCTGTGTAGCAGCTTCAGATCGTTCTTCGGCGCAAGCAGAGCGAGGCGCAGCGACGCTGGTGCACCGTATTTCAATCCGTACGGACCGTTTGATATCAGGCCGCGAAGCGGATGCTTGTCGACTACACCCCCTGCGAACATCAAATCAGGCTCGGGA
>JAXDOA010000666.1:0-3018 GCA_034669125.1 Hyphomicrobiales bacterium | reverse complement strand
ATTTTGTCGCGTGCCGGCATTTGCCTCGCGCTGCGCCGACGCGGCATGAGCAGATATCTTTCGCGCTCGGCTGGGTCATGCTCGCGCTGGCGCTGATCAGCCCGATCTGCAATCTCTCCGTCGCGCTGTTTTCCGCGCGGGTTGGCCAGCACATGGTTTTAAGTCTCGTCGCCGCGCCGCTTCTCGTGCTGGGACGCGCCGACGTACTGGCTTTGCGCGCGCTGGGCATCCGCTCGGACACTCCAAATCGGACGGAAGCGTACGGCGGTCCGCTCGCTTTCGCCTTCGCACTGTGGGTCTGGCATGCGCCCGGACCTTACGACGCCACCTTTGGCGGCCACCTCGTCTACTGGACGATGCATGTAACGTTGTTTGCCGCTGCGATCACGCTGTGGCGCGTGCTGCTCCGCGGCGTCACGCAAGAGCCCATAGCTGCACTCATGGCCAGCGCGTTCACCGGCGCACAGATGTGTGCGCTCGGGGTGCTTTTGACGTTCGCCTCGCACGCCCTGTTCTCCGTCCATGCCAGTACGACCTGGCCCTGGGGCTGGAGCCCGGTGCAGGATCAGCAGTTCGGTGGGCTCCTGATGTGGATACCCGGCGGAATGGTCTTCACGATCCACGCGCTTGCCGTGCTTGGCCTTTTCCTCAGCCGGCTGGATCGCGTGCACGAAGCATAGCATCTGGCCGAGGCGCGTCAGCCGTGACGCGGCGCCATCAGCTTTCCTTCGATTATGCAGCGCGGCGCAATGGGTTCCAGTTCACGGCTCACGACCCGCTGTTTCACCGATGGCCAATGGTGAACAAAACAGCCTCGAATGATATTTGTGGCGCCGGCGCGGCTGATTTGACCCCCACACAGCTGGAAGAATTGGACGCGCTGGTGCTCGAAAGCGCGCGCAACCCGCACGTGGTCCCGCTGCCATCCAGCGGTCGAATCGGGCTTGAAGATGGGTGAACCAAAGCGCAGGTGCGCCGCAGCGTATCTGACTCGGGCGACGATGGCTTGCTTCGCCACGTCATCAAGGGCTGCGGGAGGACAAGCCAGCGGCGGAGGTCCGGCGCGATCTGCCACAGCTGCGGTGACCGCGGGAGAAGGCGGGCACGGATGAGCCAGGTCTCCCCGAGGTCTCCCGCGTCGCTCGTGTGACATGCAGCACAGAACCCGACTCGATCTGCGGCCTAGGCTCTCCTTGCCGCTGAACTCAGCGGGCGCACGGAGACGACGATGATCGCAGCCCAGAAGTTCGCAACGTTTCTCACCTCGCTGCGAAGCATTGCGTTGTCCGTTCTGCTCCTCATGCTGTTTGCCTGGAACTTCGGCACGATCAACACTTCAGCGAAGGAAGTTTTAGCGATGGTCCCGCGAATTCAGCAGTTTGAGGCGAGCGGCGTCAAGGTAGTGCTGCGGGACGAAATCAAGTTGAAGGAATCGCTGGCCGCGATGGTCGACGGCGACCTGTCGGAGTCCGAGAGGCGGGCAACCATAGGCTCCGTGCAGAAGCTCACCGGCGCGCAGGTCGACCGCCTATTCACGATCGAGGAGGGGCGCTCGCACTGCGATTACACCCTCCCAACTGCCAAGATGAGGCTCTATCTAAATAGCGACGCGGCTCTGGAGGAGTTAGGGCTTGTCGAAACCAAACCCGATGCTTCGGCTTTCGACAGCGAGATGGCCAGGACTGCCATTGAGGGCTCGGACATCGGCAAGCCGCGCAGCTGCTACAGCATGAAATTGACGCCTCGAGGCTACAACGCGAAAAGCGCCCTCGTGGGGATCATCCGGCAGGCTTTAAACTGAGGTCCCAGGTCAAGGCGGGTTCTAGCCGCGCCTGCCGCCCAGCCACAATTTGGCCCTTCCGCTCCTGCTCATGCGCCCAACCACGGGGAGGGCGGAGTTGGAAGACATTCTTCGTAGCCTGGTACTTCAGTACGGATACTTAGCGATATTCATCGTGATCGGCCTGGAAAGCGCCGGTCTTCCCTTGCCGGGAGAAGCAGCTCTCATCGCCGCCTCCATTTATGCTGGTGCGACCGGTCACTTGCATATCGCGCTGGTGATCGCGTGCGCGGCGCTTGGCGCGATCATCGGCGACAATATCGGCTTTTGGGCCGGGCGTCGCTTCGGCAAGAACCTCCTCGTGAAGTATGGACCGCTTATTCACGTGAGTGAGACGCGGCTGAAGGTCGGCGAATATCTGTTTCGCCAGCACGGCGGCAAGATCGTGTTTTACGGCCGGTTTGTTGCTTTCTTGCGCATCTTCGCCGCGGTGCTTGCCGGCGCTAACAATTATGCGTGGCGGCCATTTCTCATCTACAACGCGGCGGGTGGGGTCGTTTGGGCGAGCCTCGTCGGGTTGGGCGCCTATACCTTCGGAAACGCGGTGCACAACGTGACGGGGCCGCTCGGTTGTGCCGGTCTGTTTGTTGCAATCGCGGCGATGGCGCTGCTTTGGCGTGTGGCGCGCCAACAGGAGAAGCGGCTTCACGCGCAAATGCAGAGTGAAGCGCTGGATTGAGTCGCTACCACCAGCCTGGCCGCGTTTCCTCCAGTCTGCCGCCGATCCGCACGGGCGCGATTTGCATCGGAAAGCCGTTGGCGGCGATCTCAAGCGCGAGTCCGCACAAAGTTGCCGGTCCACCAGCCGGCTCGAAGCGCGAGCCCGGCGTCTTCTGAACAAAGCGGCGCACCGGCTCTTCCTTTTCCATGCCGATCACAGAGTCGTAATCGCCGGTCATCCCGGCATCGGTGAGATAGCCGGTGCCGGCTGAGAGGATTTGGTGATCGGCCGTCGGAATATGCGTGTGGGTGCCGACGACGAGCGACGCACGTCCGTCGCAGAAATGGCCCATCGCCTGCTTCTCGCTCGTCGTCTCCGCATGATGATCGAGGACGAAGGCATCGCATCCCGAGCCAAGCGGGCACGCGGTAAGCTCGCGATCGACGGCCGCGAAGGGATCGTCCATCGGATCCATGAAAGCGCGGCCCATCACGTTCATGACGAGCACGCGATGACC
>JAXDOA010000665.1:0-4955 GCA_034669125.1 Hyphomicrobiales bacterium | reverse complement strand
GTTACGGCGTGCATCGGCGCCTCAAAGGCATCGCCCATCCAGTCCATGATCCCGCAGATGCGCTCTGCTTCATGAAGCGCCTTATCCAAGATGCCCTGCGTCGGATCTGAAGTTGCATCCGTGCCAGCCGGATGCGCCCCAATTTCCTTGAGTTCGTGCAAATGGAACAGCAACGCAGTCAATGGATCGTTGAGTTGGTGCCCCATCGCGGCGCGTACTTCGTCCACCGCCCACATTCGCGTGGTGGACACAAGATCGGCTTCCAGTTGATTGAGCTTTTGCGCGGAACAATGCTGCGGCGGCGGTGCAGGCAGTAGCTTGAACCGAAGACTGTTCATTACCATTGCGCCGATCCTTTTTCTGCCCGGGATGCAGAGAATTACGGATTGAGGCCGAATTGCCATGGCGGGCAGCGAGCGGTAATTCAGACCGAAGCCGGTAAGTCACGGAACGAGAATCCAAACACGATCATAACGATCCAACGCGCGGTGCGCTGCCCAATATGGCTCACTTCGCGTTCCTCTTTGTGCTGGATGAATACTTAAGTGCCAATCGCACGCAGATACGTATTTCATGCACGGCGTTGAAAGCGGGCAGGTCATATTCGGCTTTGTCAACGCAGTTTTAGTAAAACCATCATGATTGTCGGCCAAACCCGACACGGTGACCAATCTTGCTCAGGCAGATCGGGGCTTGAAGGTTTTACAGGATGATCGAAGAGCGCCGCTCGGCGTTTCCGATTCGACACCTCAAACTTGCCCCGCCTCGGCACCACGGGGCGGATCATCCCAATTCGACGAGTGCGGTTTCGCTGTGGTCGCATACGTCACACTCGAACGTGTGATTATCGATGCCGGGAGCGACAGGCTCGATACTCGCGAGCATCATCTTGCTACCACATTGTCGACATGCCGGCCGATCGATGGTCGGAAGCCGAAGAAGAACAAGTTGGGGATGGAGCATGGGCTCCCTCGCGTAACGGCTGGGAGCGCGACTGCTCTCTCGGCGACCGATGTCCGCACAGAGCCGCACTCGGCGAGGCAACAAGCTAGAGCAACGTTTGCTGCAAATCTGGTCAAGTCTGACCATATTTAACAATAAGATCATCGACGGCGGCAATTCTCACGAGAGGGCATCCGTTCGATGGCATTCATGAGGCAAGAAGACAGCCTCAGGTTTTGATTTGCGGCTCATCGTGCAGGATGGAGTTCAACAATGAACTGTGAACTTCGATGCTACCGTTGTAGTCGCCATCGTAGTTGATGAAGCCCAGCTTTCGAAATTTGTTCATGAACAAACTCACGCGGGATCGGGTCGTTCCAATCATTTCCGCAAGTGTCTCCTGGCTTATCTTGGCTATGATCGGCTGCGGCTGGCCCTCCTTGCCAAAGTTCGCCAACAGCAGGAGCAGCCGGGCGAGACGTTTCTCGCTCGAATTGAATAGCTGATCGACAAGATCTGCTTCAACGCGGAGAATCCGGCCCAGAATATGGGCAATGAACAGCTCGGAAAATATCGGCTCTTGATGGATCACGCGGACAATGGCCGCCTTTTCCAATCGGACAATAACGGATTCTGTCATAGCCGCGACCGTCGCGATGCGCAGGATCTGCCCGGCAAGACACGCTTCGCCGAAAAATTCCTCGGCTTCAAGGATAGCGACAACGGCTTCCTTACCGTGCTCCGAAACGACAGTGATCTTCACCTTGCCGCTTTGGATGTAATAGACCGCATCCGAAGGGTCTTCCTGCGCAAAGACAACTTGGCCTTTGCGATACCTGCCAATACTCCGCCCCTCGCCAACCATGGCGAGAAAAGCTTTCGGATCGAAGGGCGGTCGGTCCATCGTCAAGCTCTCGGCATCCTTCTCGTATCGGCGAATCTGTTTCTATCAGTAATGACCCCTAGGGTATGTGCCGTTCGATACACGCTTTGGCAGGCTGTTATTCGGCGCCGGTATTCTGTTACTTAAAGAGACAAAGAAATAGGATAAATGAATCCGCGGCGGTCTTGATAACAGGACCAACGGTTCAACACCCTGCAGGTCGACTTCTGGTCGCAGGCTCATGCGTGGACATGTCTTGGTCGATAAGGGAAGACGAGGCTGCGATCAAACGACACGCCGCTCATCGCCAACCGATTCCGTGTTCGGGCCGCGCAATTCCCTCCTATGTGCCGGACCACGCCCGCGAATTCGTCAGCCGGCGCAAGTCGCTGTGGTGAGGCGATCTCCTTTGCCAATCCGCACCAAAGAGAATGCATCACGTGAACACCGTGCTGACACGCGCGCGCTTTGCAGCCGTTACGGCAGCGGCTCCATCGTAGGCTCGCGGCGGGTCAACTATCCGTTCCCATTCGAGGGAAATTTCAGGACGCGCCCCTTGCGTGTACTCGTCTGGACGGAGCTGGCGACAAGAGCCGCCAACTCGTCCTGGGTGAACGGCTTGGCGAGCTTGGGAAGACTTCGTCCTTCTTCAGATGCCAGTTCGGCATAGCCTGTCGCGAGAATAAGCGGCAGTCCGGGCCACCGCCGGCGCACCTCCTGGGCAAGCTGCAGCCCCGTCATCCGGGGCATGACGTGGTCGGTTATGAGCAGATCGATGTCGGAGCGCTCTTTCAGAAGTTCGAGCGCGATGACGGGAGAGGATGCTGCGAGCGGCCGGTGACCGAGATCTTCGAGCATCGCGACCGTATTCGTCAGAATTAGAGCGTCGTCATCGACCGCGAGCACGACCAGGCTATCCACCACATGGGGTTCGAGCCTCGGCGCTTCCTGTTCTGCCGGCCGTGCATCCGAGCCGGCGAGTGGAATCCATATCTCTGCCGTGGTGCCCTCTCCCTCGCGGCTCTGGAGCACGAGACGGCCGCCCGATTGCTGCGCGACGCCATGAACCATGGACAGACCAAGCCCCGTGCCCTTTCCGGGTTCTTTTGTCGTGAAGAAGGGCTCGGTCGCACGCTTCAAGGTCTCGTCGTCCATGCCAGTGCCTTCGTCGCGAACGGTGAGACAGGCATATGACCCGGGCTCCAGGAACTCGTCCTGCCTTATGACCTCCTCTCGTGCCGCGACGACAATCTGTCCGCCGGACGGCATTGCGTCGCGCGCATTCACCGCGAGATTCAGCAGCACCATCTCAAGCTGGTTTGCATCCGCGTAGACCGGTCTCATGGCGAGCGGGAAACGGGTCTCGATCGTCACCGAGCTGCCGAGCGAGCGTTGAAGAAGCTCGGTCATTCCGCGGACGAGGCCCGGGAGATCGACGGCCTCGCGCTTGAGATCCTGCGTTCTTGCAAAAGCCAGCATCCGCTTGGTCAGCGAGGCCCCACGCTGCGCGCCCTTGACGGCGTTCTCAAGCAGTCCCTTCAGCTTTGGGTCGTTTGGCAGCCGCTTGCGCATCAACTCAAGACTGCCGAGGACCGCCATCAGCAGATTGTTGAAGTCGTGGGCGATCCCGCCGGTGAGCTGGCCGATCGCTTCCATCTTTTGCGATTGGGCCAGGGCCTCGCGGGTACGTTCCAGGTTCATCTGCGATTCGCGCCGTTCGGTGATATCGCGCGTGATCTTGGCGAAGCCGAGCAGTTTACCTTGGGCGTCGCGAATGGCATCGATGACGACGCTCGCGTAGAAGCGGGTCCCGTCCTTGCGGACCCGCCAGCCCTCTTTCTCGAAGCGCCCCTCGCGCCTGACCGTGGCCAGCGCAGCTTCCGGTGCCCCGGCCGCGCGATCCTCCTCCGTGTAGAAGCGAGAAAAGTGTCTGCCGATGATCCCGTCGGGCGAATACCCTTTAATTCGCTGAGCACCTTGGTTCCAGCTGCTGACGTTGCCCTCGGGGGTCAAGAAGTAGATTGCGTAGTCGGTGACCCCCTGTACCAGCAGCCTGAACTGCTCCTCACTTCGGCGCAGCGCCTCTTCGGCCGCGCGCCGTTCCGTCAGGTCGCGCGTGACCTTGGCAAAGCCGATAAGCTCGCCGGAGGGGAGATGGATCGGATCGATGACAACGTAGGCCCAGAAGCGGGTGCCATCCTTGCGGACGCGCCATCCCTCATTTTCGAATGTTCCTTCACGGAGTGCGGTCTTGAGCGCGCGAGCCGGCAGGTCGGTCGCGCGATCCTCGTCCGTGTAGAACGTCGAGAAGTGCCGCCCGATGATCTCGGCCGCTTTGTAGCCTTTGAAGCGTTCCGCCCCCGGATTCCAGCTGGTCACGATGCCCGTGGGGTCGAGCATATAGATTGCGTAGTCCGTCACACCCTCGACGAGGAGGCGATACCGCCCGTCGTCAGACAGGGAGGCGACGTATTTGTCGGCGTCTTGCATTAAGCCCCGGATGTGAGGTTACGCGACTGCCCCTGAACGAAATACCGATCGTTCCAATATGTTCCGTCAGTCCTCAAAACTTTTGCGGCATGGCGGCGTCACGGCGTCTCAGAACTCGGCGCCAGCGCGACGGCGCGCGCTGTGGCCTGCTCACGCCAGAAGATGTAGAGCCCGGAACCCACGATGATTCCGGCGCCGATGACCGTGGTGGCATCGGGCGCGTCGCCGAACACCCAATAGCCGAGCAGCACCGACCACACGATCATCGAATACTGGTACGGCACGACGACACTCGCGGGCGCAAGCTTGAGCGACCGGTTCACGCAAAACATCGCCACGATCGACAGCACGGCGAAACCCGACATGAACATCAGGTCGAAGGCTTTCGGCGCCACCCAGGTGAGCGGGCCGACCGCGAGGCCGAACGACAGCGAGCCGAAATACTGCGCCGTCATCAGCACGGTGTCGTCGGTGTCCTTCACCATGCGGGTGATGATCAGCAGCACCGCATGCGACACGCTGCCGCCGAGCGCGATCAGCGCCGGCAGCGTGAAGCTCGCCGTCGAGGGCCGCAGCGCGATGATGACGCCGGCAAAGCCGATCAGCACCGCGGTCCAGCGCCGCCACCCGACGCGCTCGC
>JAXDOA010000664.1:0-10532 GCA_034669125.1 Hyphomicrobiales bacterium | reverse complement strand
CACGGCTTGCAGATAGATTCTTCACAAGCTCAGCACCTTCCGCGCCGAAACGGGAGGGCACCGCGGCGATCGCCAATCCCGACCGCAACCCCTTTGTCGCCTTCGTGGGGAGCCCCGGAATCCGGTTCCATCCATTAATCGGTTACGTTGGTGCGACCTGGCCGACGGATCAACCGTATTTTGCAGTCCACGATTATTTCGGCTTCCGAAATAGCTTCTCGGCCTATTTCGATGTACCCGGCGCGTATCGTTATGTTGTCATTACGGGAAACAGCGAGGCGCTAGGCGCAACGCACAGCGAGACAATCGCCGAGAGGCTTGAGCGCGCTCTGCGCGAGCGCACAAAGCAGAACTTCCGCGTTATCAATCTGGCGATGAACAGCGCGACCACGGCGCATGAGATCAACTACTTTGTGAACCTCGTGTTCAACTTGAGGCCAGAGTTCGTCATCAGCCATTCGCTCGCGACCGACATTGCTTACGGGAGCGACGCGCCTGATGAGTTTCAATATCTCGGGATGTTCCCGCTGACCACTTTCGAACCAGGCTGGGCCAGAACCATCCACCTCGCCAGCATCGATCAACGTGTGTTCGATCGCGCCTTTGCTCCGCTGAAAAGTCGGTTCCTTGCTGGCGGGGTCGTCAAGAACGTCAAGCGCTATCGTGCGCTCGCGGAAAGCGGCGGCGGCCACTTCATATGGGGCGTCCAGAAAATTGACGCGCGCAACGCGATCGGATCGCCCTCAGAAGCTCAATTTAAGTTGGTCGATCAGATATATCGATCATTCGCCACCACCAACTTCTCGGAGTTTGGCGATGTCGACATGATCGATTTCAACCAGATTGTCGGACTATCAATGAATAGTCGCGACGACCCGATCCACACGGACGACCCATCCGCACGGCGGATTGCGGAAGCCTACGCTGATCGGATAATTGGGCGCCTGAGTGTGGCGCCCAAAAGTAGTGATCCAAGTATCGTTATGCCGCGCAGGGCGGACGAGCGTGAGGGGCGGAGTAACAATAGGGACGAGGTGTTTGCCCGCGCGGCTATCCTCTCCCGCATCATGCAAATTGCAAAGTTGAGCGGCGACGACGATCGCAAGCTGGACGATGCGGCGAGCTCGGTAGGATTTCGCCGCTCCACTGCCTTATTGGGCAACGTCGATATGTTCGCACAGGTCGGCGATGGTCAGTATCACGTCAGGGGCTGGGGTCTGGACTCCGCTCATGTCGAGGTTGATGACCCATTGATGGTCGTCGCAATCAGCGACGGCGCGGTTGTCATGGCGCGAGAGACCGCCGGCAAGCATCCCCCACTCGCTCGAGATTATAAGATCCCTGAGAGCGCCGGAAACAATTTGCAGTTCGAGGCGAGGCTATTCTGTGAACCGGGAAAACCTGTTCTTTTCTTTGTCCTCACGGCCACCGGGACGTATGCTCGGCTGACAACTCATCGCTGCGAGTGAAGTCTTGTTTCAAAAAAAATCTAGCGAAGGTGCGGCTCAAGTGAGTGCGCCTTCGAAGTTAACACACAGTCGGTACCAATTCCGCGTAGTTTCACACGCAATGGTGCCGGATGAGGGGATTGAACCCCCGACCTTCGGTTTACAAAACCGCTGCTCTACCGCTGAGCTAATCCGGCTGCCGGAACGCATGCGCCGCGCAGCGAAGTATCAGCCTCGCGGTGTCGCCACAAGGCTCAGCGGCGCTCGGCGGTTCTCGACTGTCATCCCGGCCGAGCGAAGCGAGAGCCGGGACCCGTAACCACCGCACGCGATACTCTTGGCAAAATGGATCCTGGGTCTCGGCCCATAGCGCATCACAGACGCGCGTGAACGCGCTTGTGGGCCTCGCCCGGGATGACAGCGGGGGCTTTTTCTTTTGACGCCGCCGCTCAATTCGGCGTTTGCGGGGCCACGGCCGGTTAATGTTACCGAATGATTTTCGCTCCCCGTTAACCGCTTCGCCCGCGCATTTTCGCTACACAGAGAGCGGCAATTCTTGAATCCGCATCGGTCGACAGAATGCGCGTTGGCACCCGTCTGTTTCTTGCACTGTGCACCGCCGCGATGGCGAGCGCGATGCCTGCACGCGCGCAAACCGGTCCGGTGGTCGTCATCCCCGGCAAGGCCGGCGTCCCGGTCATCATCGACGGCGTGATCGTCGACGGTACGGTCGTCTACGGCGACTGGGGACTTGCGCGTCCGGGCCACGGCGAACTCGTGATCGAAGGACCGGTCGCATTCGCGGCGCCATGGGACGAGCGCGGCTACTACCCGATGACCGGGCACAAGCCGCGCCTCGGCCGCTACGAAATCGACTCGCGGAAAATCCGTCCGCGTCCCACGAGCTTTCGCCGCGACTGGTCGGCCGCATCCGAATTCCGCGCGCCGGTCACCGAATATCCGCCGTTCGATCCGCCGCCGGTCATCCTGGCGCCGCGTGAGAGGCGGCGCTGAACCAAGAGTTTGGGGCCATGCCCCCAATGTCGAAGGCTTCTTCGCCGGAGCCGTTAGTAACAAGGGAGCGTAAGAAAATGTCAGGACGTCCCGTCCGCCTACTCGCCGCCGCCACAGTCGCGGCTGCGGCGAGCCTTCTCTCGATCTCCACCGCCTCCGCGGGCTGCTACAGCGGGTGCGGCGGTGGCTATGCGGCGCCGGTCGCCTACTACTCGGCACCGGTCGTCTACAGCTACTCCTATGCGGCGCCCGTGCGCTACGCGTCGCCGTGCAGCCCGTGCGGCGGGTATGGCTACGGATCGTATGGCTACGCGCCGTCGCGGCCGATGTATGTCGTGAACCAGGGGCCGACCTACACCGACCCGGTGGTCGGTGAAGCGGAAGGCGTGGTCGAGAGTGGCTATGGCCGCCCCTATCCGTACCTTGGCGAGGGCGGCGTCCGCTGGCATCGCCGCCACTGGCAGCGCGGCTACGGCTATCGCGGATATCGTCACGGCCTGGGCTATCGCCATGGCTTCGGTCTTCGCCATGGCTACCGCCATCATGGTTTCCGCTACGGCGGCCGCTACAGCATGCGCCATCCGATGGTCGGCCCCGGAGGCATCTACCGCGGCCCGCGCTATCGCACCGGCCTGATCATTCCGAAGCGCTGGGGCGGCGCGATCCCGCCGCGTCACTGGAACGCTGCGGTGCGCCCGCATCACATGGGTGGGGGTGGCGGCATGCACATCATGCGTCAGCCGGGCGTGGTGCATCCGCGCCCCATGGGCGGCGGGGCTCCAAAAAAGCTGCCCTGACCTTCGCGGAAACGAAACTGAGCGAGGCGGCGGGCGAAAGCCCGCCGTTTTGCCGTCAGCGCTTGTCGCGCAGGACTGCGCCCGCCGCATAAAGCGCGACCGCGGCGGCGTTTGAGACATTCAGGCTCTTGATCGCGCCGGGCAGATCGAGCCGCGCTCGGATATCGCAGGTGGCCCGCGTGAGCTGGCGCAGGCCGCGGCCCTCGGCGCCGAGCACCAGCGCGAGCGGCTCGCGCAGCGGGGCTGCCGAAAGACTTGTCTCGCCCTCGCTGTCGAGCCCCACCACGAGATAGCCGCGCTCCTTCAGGCCGGTCAGGCCGCGCGCGAGGTTCGCGACCGAGACGATCGGCACGATGTCGAGCGCGCCGGACGCAGACTTGGCGAGAACGCCGGTCGCCTCGGGCGAATGCCGCGCGGTGGTGACGACGGCTTTCACCGCAAACGCCGCGGCCGAGCGCAGGATGGCGCCGACATTGTGCGGGTCGGTGATCTGGTCGAGCACCAGCACAGTGCCTTCGCCGGCTACATCCTCGATGTCGAGCGCGGGGAGGGGATCGGCCTCCACCAGCAGCCCCTGATGCACGGCATCGGGGGAAAGCCGCGCCGCAATCGCGTCCGGCCGCACGATCTCCGGCGTGACGGGCAGGGCGAGGCCTTCTTCGGTCAGGCGGTGTGCGCCGTTTTCGGTGGCGAAGATTTTTCGCACCGTGCGGCGCGGATTGGCGAGCGCGGCCGCGACCGTGTGCCAGCCGTACAGGATCGCGACGCCCTCCGGAATTCCGGGACGCACGGGCTTGGGCTTCGGCGCGAAGCGCGACTTGTCGGACTTGTCGCGCGTGCGTGCGCGACCGGGCTTGGCCGCGTGGCTGTGTCTGGGGTCCCATTTTCCTTCGCGCATGGCCGCTCATGTGTCACGCGGCGGTGCGGTTGGCAATTTCGCCGCGCCGGCACTGGTGCGGACGTGCCGCAGGGTCTAGCGTGACAACTCATCGTTGAGAGCACGGAGGATCACATGAGCCTGATGACTGCCGCAGTGTTGGCCGGCGCCCTGCTGGTCCCCGCCACGCCCGTTCCGCCCGCCGAACGGCCCACGGTGCTGGCGCTCAATCCGCAGCCCGAGCCGCCCGGAAGGGCGAAGATCAAGCGCATCTATACGGGCGGCCCCGATTCCCGGCGCGGCAAGATCCAGCGCATCTATACGGGCGGACCCGATTCCCGGCGCAACAAGACGATCAAGATCAAGCCAATCGATAACGCGCCGGCGACGAAATACTGAATCGCTTCGTCTAGCGGCGCCGCTTGGCGAACTCCGCCATCATGCGGGTGGGCTCGTCGGTCGCGTAGGCTTGCTTGAAACTTTCAATTCCGGCCCGAACCGCTTGACTGAGAGTCATATTCTCCCAGTCGCGGACAAGCTTTTTCTGCAGCCGCACCGCCTGCGGCCCGGCCGCGAACAGCGCGTCGAGGCGCCGCTCGATTGCGGCATCGAGTGCGGCGGGCTCGACCACCTGCTCGACCAATCCCCAGGCAAGAGCGGTCGCCGCATCGATGTTCTCGCCGAACAGCAGGAGTTCGCGCGTGCGGCCCCAGCCGATCAGGCCGGGCAGCAGCGCCGCTTCGACGACCGACGGGATGCCGACCTTCACCTCCGGCATGCCGAACACGGCGTTGGACGAGGCGACGCGCAGGTCGCACGCCGCCGCGACCTCGAGGCCGGCGCCGAGCGCGTAGCCGTTGACGCGCGCGATCACGGGCACCGGCAGTTCGCGCAACGCATTGCAGCAGCGATGCACCAGCGTGATGAACGCCTCGGCGTGCTCGGCATCGAGGCTCGCCATCTCGACAATATTCGCGCCGCCGATGAAGGCCTTCGTGCCGGCGCCGGTCAGCACCACGGCGCGCAAATCGTCGCGCGCGCTTAAGGCCTCGACCGCTTCGATGAAGGCGATCATCAGTTGGCTGTCCAGCGTGTTGAGCTTGGCGGCGTTCTCGATCGTCACGCGGGCTACAGCGCCGAGCTTGCGGTCTTCTACGAGCACGGCGACGGTGGCTTGGGCGGTCATGATTTGCCTTTTGGTTCAAAGGGAACGGCGCGCCGGCGTTTGCGGTTGACACTCCGGCGGGCCGTCACCATAACACCGCCCTGCGGGCGTGCCGCCGGTCGGCGGTGCGCTTGCATTTTGCCTGAGATTCCATGAGGTTCGACGGCGAGCGGGGGAATGTCCCGAGCGGCAAAGGGGGCGGACTGTAAATCCGCTGGCTTAGCCTTCGCAGGTTCGAGTCCTGCTTCCCCCACCAACCTTCGCTGCGAAGCAGCGCAAGGTTGGCAAGCTAGCTGATGGCGAAGGTGCCCGACGAAGCCCGTTTTGGCGAAGGCGGGCAGTTTCTGCGATCGTATTTGCGATTTGATGACAAGTTGCCGATTACTGTTCCGGATGCGGGCGTAGCTCAATGGTAGAGCAGAAGCCTTCCAAGCTTATGACGAGGGTTCGATTCCCTTCGCCCGCTCCAAGCTTTTGAATGTCCGGCCCGGACACATGGGTGACGGAACGTACCTAAGACATAGGTGACAACACCTCCCGCCAAAAGGCGAAAAGTGTTACCCATGTGTCCGGTACGAAATGCCACCTATGTCTCGGGCCGCTCAGAACGCATTGCCGCCCCACCGGCTGCGGTGCTCGATTGACCGAAGGGGAACCCCGAGCGGCTGCGTTCAAAGCCGCTCGTCTACGACTTATTCATACCGCGCGAGCAAGATGCGTCTATGCTGCTACCCGAAACGAGAGCGACGACAGCACCGTGCCCGAAATGCCGCGCGGACATGGTCCTTGTTGTCGTCACGCCACACCCGGTCGCGCCAGAAATGGAGCGGCACACGTATCTTTGCACTCCGTGCAATCAGACCAAGACGTATGTCTTGCCGAGCACCGCTCCCCGTTCGGCATCCGACAGGAGACCGCGCGACATTCCCTGGTGATCCGCGGGGGCCGGGTTCCGGCCCTCGAAAAAAAGCCCGCCGAAGCCGGGCATGGATGCGGGCGTAGCTCAATGGTCGAGCACAAGCCTCCCAGGCTTATGACGCAAGCGTAGGGGCGCGCCATTCCATCCTAAGCCGCCCGCCGCTTCCTCGGTTTGCGCTTCGCTTCGATCGGATGCGCGGTGAGCGTGAGTCCCAGCGCCTGCAACACCCGCAGCACCGTGCCGAGTTCGGGATTGCCGGACTTGCCGAGTGCCTTGTACAGGCTCCCCCGGTTCAGATCGGCTGTCTTTGCAGTCTCCGCCATTCCGCGCGCCCGTGCGACGAGGCCGAGGGCGTCGCGCACGAACGCCAAGTCGCCGGTTTCGAGCGCCGCCGTAATGTAGGCAGCCTGCCGCTCGGCAGTGTCGAGATATTCGGCGGCGTCAAATCGCGTCGTCGCAACCATCACCGTCTCTCCGCTAGCTCCCGAGCCAATTCAAGCGCCCGTTTGATGTCCTGTTTCTGCGTTCGTTTGTCACCAGCGCACAGCAGGATCACGATGGTCTTGCCGCGCTGAGTGAAATAAACGCGATAGCCCGGACCGTAGTCGATCCGCATCTCCATAACGCCAGCGCCGATGCTCTTCGTGTCCGCCGGATTTCCGTGTTCTACTCGACGGATGCGAGCGACGATCCGCGCGGAGGCATTTTGATCGTCGAGTCGGCGCAGCCAATTCTGGAATTCATTGGTTTGCCGCACTTCGATCGTGAGCTAAGAATGTAGCCTATGGGCGACACAAAGGCAAGAATTCCGACGATCCGCGCGCGAGCGGCGTAGCGCCCCGGTATGCACCGCGAAAATCAGCCCCGCGAGAATTCGGCAGGAGAAACGCGCAATTCGGCGGCTGAAGGGAAAAACGGGCAGGTGACGGGGCCGATTTCGCCCGCTATATAGCGCCTGCTGCTTAGGAGTGTAGCTCAACTGGCTAGAGCACCGGTCTCCAAAACCGGGGGTTGGGGGTTCGAGTCCCTCCACTCCTGCCAAGCCGGCAGGGGAGCGGGCCCTTACGCTCCATTCGGCCGCAGTTGACGCCGCCCAACTACCCGTGGGAAAGGTGGCCTCTAATCACAATTGCTGATTGACCCATTTTGGTCCGCGCGATAATGCAACAAATGGTTGGAATTGTGGGAATTGCGGGACCTGGGTCGCGGGGGCGGGCGAGGACCTGATTGAGAAAACCTACCTTCCCGAAATCAAGTGACGATGCCTGGTAGAGCGTTTCAAAAAGTCCCTGGGCCCACGTCCCTCTTTTTGGTGCTGGAAGGTGGCGGCGCCAAGGGAATAGCCCATGTTGCCGGATGGAGCGCGCTCGAACCGGCCATTCGTTTCCCGCAAACGTACCGAAATTCAGACACTCAAAGTGGCCGCCACCAGTTCACTCTGGAAGGCGTCGCGGGAACGTCAGCGGGCGCCCTCATGGCGGCATTCATCGCGGCCGGCGCGAAGCCAGCAGACTTGATTGATGATGAGGGGCGTCTCCCCCTCGCAAACAGACTCGGTGTTTTGCACTTTTACGAGATCTTCGGGCTTAAAGGTTGGCGTTGGCTTCGCTTCCTTCGTTTTCTGCTTCAGCCGTCGCGCCGGATGTCCGAAGTCGCTGCTCAGCTCAAGCCCAAGCGTTTTCGGCCGCGGGATAAAAAACCGGACAGTCCCCCCGAGCCGCTTCGTGAATACTGGCCGCACATCCAAACCTTGACACCGCTCAACCCGCCCATCGTCTTCTTGACGGCAATGGTCGCTTCCGCGATCGTCTTTGCCGCCCTCGACAAGTGGATGTTCAACAATCCGACCGTTGCGGCACTCGATGTCCTGACATTCTGGATCGTTCAGCGCATATCTTTTGCGGTCGCAAGCTCGCAACTTCGCCACCTGGAAGAAAAGCGAGCGATCGAGAAACGCCGACATCTATCAAGGGGCATTCGCTTTATTTTCCATCCAGTAACGATCCTTCTGATAGCTTTTAGCATCACTTACATAGTTACGAACTCACCCTACGGATTCGACAAGTGGTTGGCGTCATACTTCCCTCACACCGATCCGAAGCCAATTACCTTTGTTCTTTACGCGCTCGACGGCCTTCTCATTGGATGGAGTTTGCTGGGCGCGATTCGACGGTTTCTCAAGGGAATGGTTGACACGCGCGACATTCGCCGTGACATGAACACGGCACTTATTGCGATCCTGACGAAGGACGCTCACTGGAATTCAAAGAGAAAAAAATACCGATGGACCACCAAAATTCCGAGGTCAGCGGATGAAACTTACTTGATCAGAAAGTTTGCCGCCCCGCGACAGCCGCCCGACGTGACATTCAATGATCTCGAAAAGGCGACCGGTATCAACTTGACCATCGTCGTCGCTGATATCGTTGGGAACAAGGTGTATACCTATAATACCGAGACTCATCCTGACTTCTCGGTCGCTCGCGCCGTCAGTGGCTCACTCGCGATCCCCTTTGCCTTTCGACCGATGAACGACGGGAAAAGAATTCTGGTCGACGGCGGGATCGTCAGTTCGATTCCTGCCTGGCTGTACCGGCGACATCGCACACTTGATCCGGATGCGCGTATTCTGGCGATCGGGATCGCCGCGGCAGACTACGAAACCTGGATTCCGTATTTCCTGGCAGCACGGAAGTGGAAAGAGACCTCCTGGAGCCGCCGCTGGCACGCTGGATGGCTCGCGAAGGCGTTCATCCTTCTCGGTCAACTAACCGCCTCTACGATCTGGCCGTTGCGAGTTCTCGCAAACATAGGGAGCACGACGGCCTATGGGGCGCGAGCGCTGGAACTGGACGCAAGCGACCGGCTGGATACGTTCGATCTGCACCCTCATGTGGGCCTGCTGGACTTTGACATGCGACAAGAGGACGTAAAGGACGAAGTCGACCGGCTGAAGAAGGAAGCACGCTTCTTCGTGGACAGCATACTCTGGGGCCGCAAGGAAGCGTTCGCAGAGACCTGCGAAACGATCGCCTTGGAGTTCTGGAAGCGTGCGTGGGAATGGGGCAAAGCCGAAGAGGAGGATTTGGACGACAGCGCACGCATCCGCATGTTTTGGGCGGAACGCGACGGCCCTGTTCACGCTGTCAGGATCAAGGCCACCTATGGCTTCAATGAAGACGACCTCGATGACCGGCTCGTTCTCTCCTATCGGTCAAGCATGAGCGGTTGGGCGGCCGAGACGAACCGCAGTCAGTTCGGGGACAAGTCCGTGCTCGACGCGATGCTCAAAAGCTGGAAGAACCGTTACAGGATCAAGGTGAAATGGCCCGAACTGCGCTGGTGCTGGGCGATACCGGTCTCTGATCCCAATGGCAAACTGAAAGGAATTTTTGCGATTGAAAGCAACCGGGACATGGCTTTCTTCGATCGCAACCTCGTCGAGCAGTCACAAGATCGCGCGCGCGCATGGAATGATGCGGGCGATCCTCAAACGCTACGTTCGGGTGAGGCGGCCATTGCGGCAACTGACGAGGCCCGGACTCGCGCAGAGAAGATGGTTAGCCTGGAACAGACATGGGCGCAGTTTGTTTGGATCAACTACGCCGGCTCCTCTCGATTTGCAGAAACACCACCGCCCGAAAGTGAGGGGGATGAATACGCTAAAGCGGGTTAGGTCCAAACCCGTTTCGCAGCTTGAAGGAAGACGCTTCGATGACCTGGCCGCTTGGCGTCGTATGCTTCTTTCAACAATCTCGCGCGCTTCTTGGCAGCGTCAACGGGTTGTGCATAGTGTCGTGACATCTCCTGCCGCAACTGCACTTCGCGATCGATGTCTTCCGCGTTCATCCCCTGTCGCGCGAGCATGGCACGAAGTTCTCGTTCCTGCTCGTCCGACGACGCGGGTACTACTACGGTGGTCTGTCGTTTACGCAACTTCGACCCTTTGAAATAGCGATCATACGCTCGCATTTGTTTCTCCGTAAGAATTAATCCTGTTGTGTTTCCATAGGGTTAATGTCGTTGACGAATCTCAGTTTTGTGAGGGGGTTCGGATTGACGCAGTCGCGCGTAGGCGAGCCGGTATCCCGAGCCTTTTCTGCGAACGGCTTCGAAGACCCGCTTGACCAGATCTTGCGAGGCCTGGTGACGCTTTTCTGCTTGGCGCTGGCTGCATCCAAGTTCGATGCAGGTTTGGGCGATGTCCCAACGAAGCACAGCACGTTGGATTTCCGGGGGCGACAGGAGGTCGGCGATGAAGCCGCGAAGTTCTTGCTCGTTCCTGCACGTCAATATCGCGCGATACAGCGAA
>JAXDOA010000663.1:0-7663 GCA_034669125.1 Hyphomicrobiales bacterium | reverse complement strand
TCCTCGCAGCGCTCCGCGGACGCGGCGGCTTCTTGCACCGCCTCCGCGCAAAGCTTCCGAGCCGGCGCCTCGCGACGTTCGTCGTCGAGGCGTCGAGCGTTGGCAAGCACTTCATGACGCAGCATCGGCAGCTCGGCGCGGTGATGCTTGTCAGCTGCCTCATCGCCGTCGCCAACATGATCGTCTTCGGCATCATCCTGCTCGGCATGGGCGTGACGCCCCCTGTGGCGATCGGTTGCGCCTTGCTTGTGCCTGCAGTCCTCGAAATTTCCATGCTCCCGATTTCCATCGCCGGATGGGGCCTGCGCGAGGGGGCCACCGTCATTGCATTCGGAACCTTGGGTGTACCGATCCATCAGGCGTTGGGCTCCAGCCTCGCTTTCGGATTGCTGGGCGTGGCGGTGAGCCTGATTGGCGGCGGTCTCTGGCTCGCGGATCGCCGTACGATGGCGGCGATCTCGCTCGATGGCGATCGTCCCAATGCCGCATAGGCTTCGGGTGACATGAAGGCGATCGTCATCGGCATGGATGGCCTGATCGGCGGCGCACTCGCTCAAGCAATCCGCGCCGAAGGAGGGCAGTTGCACGGAACGAGCCGGCGTGCGGACGCAGCCGCGAGCGGTCTCCAACGGCTCGACTTGGCCGAACCGAACGCGGGCGAGGCGGTGTTGCCTTCCGCCGACGTCGCCTTTTTCTGTGCCGCGATGGTGCGCTTCGAGGATTGCCGGGCTAATCCGCGACTTGCGCGTCAGATCAATGTTGTTGCGCCGGCCGCGCTTGCACGCCGGCTGGCAGCGCAGGGGACACGTTCGATCCTGTTGTCCACCAGCGCGGTCTATGACGGCCGTGCCGCGCGGGTGCTGTCCAGCGAGCCGCCGCGTCCGATGACAGACTACGGGCGTCTCAAGGCGGAAGCAGAGGCTGCGTTCCTCGCGCTTGGCGAAGGAGCCTCCGTCGTCCGCCTCACGAAGGTGCTCGCGCCGCGGCAACCGATCTTCATCCGCTGGATCGAGGCGCTATCGCGCGGAGAATCCGTGACTGCATTTTCGGACCTCGGACTGGCTCCAGTTTCGCTCGCCGCCGCGATCCGCGGCCTCAGCGCAATCGCAACGCAGGGCGAGGGGGGTATCTTCCAGGTGTCCGCCGCAAGCGATATCGCGTACGCCGAGGCCGCCCGTCATGTCGCCGGGCGCGTCGGTGCAGACCGGAAACTCGTCGTGTCCCAGCGCGGCGTGGATGCCGGGATGCCGCCTGAACAGATGACGCTCTTGTCCTCCCTTGATGCCTCGCGCCTGGCGGCGCTGACCGGCGAAGGTGCGCCCGACCCCTTTGATGTCATCGACGAGGTGTTCGGCGCCGAGATGAAACAGGCGCGCGGGCAGATGGTGAGCCAGTGACGAACAATCTCTTCGGAAAGATGCCCAAACCAGCCGACGCGGCGGTCGGCATCATCACGCGACCGGATGGGCGCTACCTGCTTCAGCTCCGCGACGACATTCCGGGCATCTTCTTCCCCGGCCACTGGGGGCTGTTCGGCGGCGCGATGGACGCCGGCGAATCTCCCGAAGCTGCATTGCGGCGTGAGCTTCGCGAGGAGCTGGGAGTCGATTTCGACAAGGTGACCTACTTCACCGAGTTTACCTTCGACTTTCCTGTGCGCGGGAAAATCCTGCGGCGCTATTACGAGGTTCCGGCTTCGGACGAGATGGTGAGCCGCATGGTGCTCGCGGAAGGAGCCGGCATGGACGCTTTTCCCGCCCCGCAGATCATGACCGAGTTGCGAACCGTGCCGTACGACTGCTTTGCGATCTGGATGCACGCGACATGCCGCTAAGGGCTGAATCTTCCTGGCGGTCGCCAGCGCTTGAGGAGCTTTCCTGGATACGCTGACCATTGTCTTGATGTTGTGTGCGGCGGCGCTGCACGCATCGTGGCACGCGCTGGTAAAATCATCTGACGATCAACTGACCGTCCTGACCGGGATGAGCCTTGTTGCGGCACTCGTCGCCGCATTGTTCCTGCCGTTTGTAGCGCTCCCGCCGGCGGCGGTCTGGCCGGTGCTGGCGCTCTCGCTCTTCTTTCATTCGGGGTATCGGTTCAGCCTGGCGCAGGCCTACACGCATGGCGACCTTGGTGCCGCGTATCCACTGGCGCGGGGCCTGGTGCCGATCGTCACGATGGCCATCGGCGTATGGGCGCTGGGTCAGATACCGTCGCACGGCCAACTCGCCGGCGTGGTCGTCATTTCCACGAGCGTGTGCTGGCTCGCCCTGGAGGCCGTACGGCAGTTTCAGGGAAAGTTGCTGCTGGCTGCCGCAGGAGCTGGCGCCATGGTCGCGGGCTACTCGGTGCTGGATTCCTACGGAGTCGCGCTCTCGGGGGACTGGCTCTCGTTCACCGTTTGGCTGATCGTCATCGATAGCGGCAGCTTCGTGCTTTTGATGTTCTTGCTGCGCGGCAGGGCACTGGGGAGCGAACTCGCGGCGGTGCGCCAGCGCACGCTGCTCTCCGGCCTGCTCGGGGTTCTGTCATTTGCCGTGTTTATCTGGGCACTGAGCCGCGGTCCGGTCGGCGCCGTGACGGCGCTGCGCGAGACCAGCGTGCTTTTCGCGGTGCTGATTGGAATGGTGCTTTATCGAGAGAGGCGAGGGCTCCGCCGACTTTCCGCCGCGGCTCTTGTCGTCGCCGGGGTCATGCTAATTGCAATTTCCAGATAACGAAAAGCAACCCGAAAGGTGTTGCTCTTGTTTATTCCCCGTGCTGTATGAGCGCTTTGCGAGAATTGGGCATTCGAAGATGTGGCCGAAGCTGAACTAAGCTGCGCTTGAAGGTGAGAAGGCGATGCAGGTTATTGAACGCAGTACGTCGAGTTCATCTGCATCCAAAGTTCTTTTTTACGTTTACATTGCGGGGATGGCGGGACTCTACGTGTTCGTCAAAGGGCACACCCCACTGACGCTATATGCTACCGCGCCACACGACGACACCTTGTTTATGAGATTGGGTGCGTTGCTGGCCTCGGGTAGGTGGCTAGGGCCGTACGATCAGTTCACTCTTATGAAAGGGCCGGGCTTTCCCGCTTTTCTTGCCATAACTAGTTGGCTGGGTCTATCAATCTCGCTCACGACCGCGTTGCTGCATACGGCGGGCGTTGTGTCGCTGACATTGGTTTCGCGTCCCTTCGTCAAGTCCGCTTTGATTTCAATGCTACTCTTTACGTTGTTGCTCTGGCACCCGCTGTCCCTTGCTCTCTTTCTCACCCGAATTCTGCGAGATTCCATCTACTACGCGCAGGCCCTGCTTGGTTTCGCGGCCCTCGTTGGTGCACTGTTCTACACCGAGCAATTGACGCGCCGGCTTTGGCTCGGCGCGTTTGCCGGGGCGATTTTCGGCTGGTTCTGGCTCACACGCGAGGAAGGCGTGTGGGTCCTGCCGCCGCTCACGTTGCTACTGCTCGGATCCGTCATCCATGCGTTCTCGGCTAAGCGGGTTCGAGACCTTGTACTGGCGTTGCTAACCGTCCTTGCCGTATTTGCCGCAACGCAAGTCGCGTTTCGCACGATGAATTGGCTTATGTACGGTTATTACGTCGGAGTCGATTTCAAGGAACCGCAATATCAACGTGCGTTGCGCGCAATTCACAGCGTGCGCGGTGGCGGAGTTGAGCCCTCGATTTCGGTCACCAAAGCGAACCGGGAAGCCATCTATAAGGTGAGTCCCGCTTTTACGCAGTTGAAATCACACCTGGATGGGCGCCTGGGAGAGGCATGGGCAGGCGTGAGTTGCAGCGTCATCAAGATGTCGTGCACCGAAATCGGAGTTGGCTGGTTCATTTTCGCCCTCAGGGACGGGGTGTGGGCGCTGGGTTACTACCGTTCGCCCGCGGAGGCTGCCCGCTTTTACAAAGCAATTGCCGATGAGATCGACACAGCTTGCGATCGCGGCGAACTCGTTTGCCTGGCGCAACCGATCCCCGAGTCGCCCCCTCTGACTTGGGCAATCGTGAAGGACAATCTCAAGCTCAGTACCTTTGTGAACACGGCCCAAATGTTGCTGTTGATCGATCCGCCGGGAGTTTTGAACGGCAGCTCGGCCGACGATCAACTCGTCAAATATCTGAAGTTTCTCAACTATCCACCTTACGAGCGCACAGCCGCGCGGAACCTCTATTTTTACACGCTCTCAGGCTGGTACTTTCGCGGTAATGCGGACTGGATGACGGTCAGCGTTCAGGACATTGACGGTTCCCAGGTTGGGGTTCGCGTGGACCGCAATCAAAGTCCCGATCTTGTTGCAGCCTTCAAGGCAGAGGAAGCGTCACAGCAACGTTTTACGATCAAGACTCGCTGCAGCGACGAGTGCATTCTGCACCTGCAGGCGCCTGACGGCGGTATGACCGAGCGCAAACTCGGGGAATTCAAGGATCGCGTTCTTGTTGTTCCCCTTGGGAGCGGAAGTTTTGCCGTCGATGGCACAACGGTAAGTGAGGCGTTTGTGATTGCGCCGTCCCCGCCCGAAAAGGCAGCGAATTGGATCCGGCTCAGGGTACTAAAATATTATCAGTATGCTTTCCTCCCTGTACTTGCGCTTGGAGGCTTGTTGTTCGTTGTCACGACGCTGGTGTTCTGGCGCATTGCGCTCTGGAACGTCTGCTACGTGCTCGCGCTCGTCTGTTGGGGGTTGGCCTTGTCGCGCGCGATGCTTCTGATCGTTATGGCCGTAACGACAAGCACCACTGTCGTCATAAGCCATCTCTATATCGCGCCGGCGTTTTTCTTCCTTGTCTGCGGAGCGGTCTATTCGATCGGCGCGGCCGTCCAATTGTTCGCATCAAGGCGGAGTGTGGTTGCGGCGGCCGCATAGGCTAGCTCACTTCCACCCGTAGACGTACTTGGACAGTCGCCGGCTGAAGATCTCGAAGATCGTGTGCGCAACGGAGATCAGATTGCGCATTGTCAGTGCGTTGGACCGGCCAACGCGCCGTTCCACGACGATCATTGGCACTTCTAGATAAGTAAAGCCGAGATCGAAGAGGTTGCATAATAGCTCGGCCTGGAAACCGAAACCGCGCGTTCCCGGGTGCCAGCGCATTACGGCAAACCGCAAACAGACGGGAAGGCCGTTGTAATAGTGCAACTTGTTGCCGCTGATCAGGTTAACGAGCGCGGTATAGCTTTTGGAAATGATCTCGCGGCGCGCGCCTTTGCCCTCGCTTGACGTGTAGTACGGAATAATGATGTCGGCCTTGCCGATCTCGCGGAGAATCTTGACGACGGTTTCCTTGGGCTCCGAATTGTCGCCGCAGATCAGGCGATAGTACTTGCCGCGTCCGAGAAACGCGCCGTCGACAAAGTTCTGCGCCAGGCCCTGGTTCTGTCTATTCGCGCGCAGGATGATCTGTTCATCCGGATGACGGTCGATATAGTCGCGCACGATGTCCCGAGAATTGTCGCGCGATCCATCATCGATGACGATTACTTCAAATTCCAAGCCCACCTCGCGACCGGCCGCGCATACAGTGTCGAGGGTGTTTACGATGTAGTCAGCTTCATTGTAGCACGAGACGAATATCGTAAGGTCGAGGGCGTTGTCTGTATAAGGGTCGGTCAGACGCTCGGGCGTCTGACCGCGACTCGCGGCCTGCGTCATCGTGGTGTCCGCATCCCATCGCAGGTATCCGCGGCTCTTCATGCGGCGGTGCCGGTGGTCAGGACGCGGACGGCGGCCTGTTGACGCGAGTAGCTCAGGTATTCGTACGTTAGCCCATAGCGTGCGACGAATTCCTTCCACGCCTTGAACTCGTGCTCGCGCCAGTTCGGGAAATTGAAGTACTCGTCGAATACGATCACGGTGCCCGGTTGCAGGCGGTCGCGCAGCCCTTCAAGAAGGTCAACGGTCGACGAATAAAGATCGCAGTCGATATGGATGAACGCGATAGGCCCCGGATAGGCCTCGCGCCATTTCGGGATCGTGTTGCTGAACCAGCCCTTGTGCAGCTTCACATTGGCCGGTACGCGCGGAAGCTTCCCACCCAGCGCGAACGTCGCGCTGCCGAGGCCGAATCCGCCCCATGCCTCCGGCAGCCCTTCGAAACTGTCGAATCCGTGGATGCTCGCATCTTGCTTCCCGGCTTTGCGGAGTCGTTTGGCGATGTAGCGGATCGTGCCGCCCGTGAAGACACCAAACTCGAGGAAGTGGCCGGGCTTGGTCGCCTGCGAAAGCCCATGCGCCAGGCATTCGCGCGGCGCCTCGAGGCCAAGCGCGTTAGGCATGGCGCTTTCGATATAATCGACGGTGCGTTCGAGCTCCCGCAGCGAGCGCTGACGAGCCGGATGAATCCGACCAGTGTCAAACAGCTGGTACCCTGCGACGATGATCTTGTAGAGGACGTATTTGAGATGGAAATTGGTGACGAGCATTCGACTGCGCCGTTGAAATTCTGCCGGGTAAAACGCCCATGCGCCCGGATGAGAACGCAGTCGCGTATGAGGGTTCCTCCCTCAAGTCAAGTACGACCTGTACCGCAAAAACCGAGCGGTTTGGCGGTCCGTCAACGGTCTTTGACGCCCAATTCTAGGCCGGTGGCGCTTTCGACAATCGGTTTGACACTGCCAACACGGCTCGGATACTTTGCCGCCGTCCTGCCGACCCGACAGAGGCAGGCGCATTGCTTCCAACAAGGAGCCGACACCGGATGTCAGTTGCACTGACACGCAATGAGGTTGTTGCGCAAGCCAAGACTCTGAAGAGGGTTCCGGCCTGGCAGTCTATTCTTATGATAGCCGGGCACTGGTTGCAGATCTTGGCCGTTTTGCTGGTCTTCTACTTTTACCCAACTTGGTGGCTCTACGTTCCCGTCTTCCTTTTCATCGCCGCGCGCCAGTATGCTCTGGCAATCCTCCTGCATGACGCGCAGCACTCGCTTCTCCATCCCGACAAGAATGTAAACGCCTGGCTTGGAACGTGGTTGGTGGCGGCGCCGCTCGGGACCGAGTTCCGTGCCTCCGCGCAGTCTCATCTTGATCATCACTTGCACTTCGGCAGCGCAGACGAAGATCCGGACTACGCTCTCTATTGCTTCGGCCAGCCATCCCCCAAGCAGTCGACGTGGCAGATCGCGATCCTTTTTGTCGGTAAGCTGATGGGGGGCAAGATCGGTGAGATGCTGCGCAAAACCGACCGCGCGGCAGGTTCCGCTGCGCGTGCGCCGGCGAAGGCTACTGCGGAGACCGACATCGCCTTCCGGCTGCTTCGGGTCATGCGGCAGCTCTCGACCGTGATCTGCGTCCATCTTACCTTGCTGGCGGTTCTGACGTGGGCCTTCGGCTGGTGGGGATACTTGGCGCTCTGGGCTCTTCCGCTTGCGACGTTCTCGGCCTTCTTCAACGACTTTCGGATCTTCTGCGAGCACTCGATTGTCGGCAGGGATGCTGCGGCCGCCGATGAGCGTCTGACCAGCTTTCTCAGCAATCCGGTCGAGCGCTTTTTCTTTGCGCCCTATCACATGAACTACCACGCCGAGCACCACATGTTCCCCTACGTGCCGCACCAGAATCTACCGGCGCTGCGCGAGGCGGTGAGGGCGTGCCCAGAACTCAACGACCGCATTCAATGGCGACCGAGCTACATAGGCCATCTCATCGCGTACATTGAGGGTTTCAAG